>JAAURV010000004.1 GCA_012032065.1 Hyphomicrobiales bacterium | reverse complement strand
GGCAGCGCCTGCCTTGCCGCTCGAAGCGCGGACGCTTGGCGGCGGAATCACGTCGCTTGTGGTTCTTCTCGCCGTGGGCATCGTTCTTGGCGGCGCGGCGTGGTGGTTCCTGTCGGCGCGGCTCGAAAATGGCGCAGGAATCTGGGCGGCGGCGATTTCCATCTGCCTCCTCTATGCCACGGCCATCATCGACCGCTACGCGCATCTCGATCTGCTCTCGCGCCTCGCTGAGCAAGTGGTGATCGTGCTGATCCCGCCTTTGGCGCTGATCTTCCTGGTGCTCGGCACCATTTTCTCGGCGTGGCCACGCCCACCGAAGGCGGAGCCATGGGGGCGGCGGGCGCGCTCATTCTCGCCACGCTGAAACGGCGTTTTTCTTTCGCCACCTTGAGCAGCGCGCTCGAAGCGACGACCAGGCTTTCCACTTTCGTGCTGTTCATCCTGATCGGAAGCCGCATCTTCTCGCTCACCTTCTACGGTATCAACGGGCATGTGTGGGTCGAGGAACTGTTCTTCGGTCTGCCGGGCGGCGCCTGGGGATTCCTCATCGCCGTCAACATTCTCGTGTTCGTTCTCGGCTGCTTCATCGATTCTTCGAGATCGCCTTCATCGTCGTGCCGCTGCTGGCACCCGTGGCGGCGAAGCTTGGCATCGATCTCGTGTGGTTCGGCGTGATCCTGGGCGTCAACCTGCAGACGAGCTTTCTGACGCCGCCCTTTGGGTTTGCGCTATTTTACATGCGCTCGGTTTCGCCATCGGCGCCTTACGTGGACAGGCCGACAGGACGCACCATCGCTGGCATCTCCACGACGCAGATCTATCGCGGCGCTGTGGCCTTCATTATCCTGCAGTCGATCATGATTGCGCTGGTGTTTCTCTTTCCGGGGCTTGCGATTAATCAGCAGGGCCCGGCGGTCGATCCTTCTACCATTCAGATCGAGCTTCCTCCGATTGCCGTGCCAGAAGGAGGCGAACTCGAAATCCCTCTGCCCGATCTCTCGCAGCCACCGGAGATCAATCCGAACTAAGTTACTGCTGGAAAGGATTGGACGATGTCGACTGAGTTTGAGCTTTGCCAAGGTGCAGCGCCTGCGGAGCAAGGGTATTTACACGCTTTTACTCCCCGGAGACAAAAGGTGTGAGACTCCCCTTTTCCCTTGCCCCACCCTTCCGGATGGACTATGCCGCACCCGTTCCAGGCCGTCCTTAACCGGGCGTCATCAACGGGATGGCTTCCATCCCAATCTGTTTCAGAACCTGAGCACCCGTGCAGCCTGGGGGCGTGGCCCCGGTCCTGAAGCTTTGTCGAGTTTGCCTTGGCCTCCTCCATTTCAACCCAAGGAGTGGGCCGGGACGTCCTAGCGGGTTTTCCGCCGGGCCAGCCTCGATTTTTGAAGGACGCAACCGCACATGGCGAAGACCGCCGTTTCCATGAATCCCACCCGCGAAGACTTCGAAGCTCTCCTCGCCGAAAGCTTTTCCGATAATCCCGCCCTCGAAGGCGGAGTCGTGAAAGGCCGCGTCGTCAACGTCGAGAACGATTTTGTCATCATCGATGTCGGCCTCAAGATGGAGGGCCGCGTTCCCGTCAAGGAATTCTCGCAGCCCGGCCGCCCCGACGAGATCAAGGCGGGCGACACCGTCGAGGTTTATCTCGAGCGCATCGAGAACGCCCTGGGCGAAGCCGTGCTCTCGCGCGACAAGGCGCGCCGCGAAGAAGCCTGGACGCGACTCGAGCAGGTCTCGGCCAAGAACGAGCGCGTCGACGGCGTGATCTTCGGCCGCGTCAAGGGCGGCTTCACCGTCGATCTTGGCGGCGCGGTGGCCTTCCTCCCCGGCTCTCAAGTCGACATCCGTCCGATCCGCGATGTGGGCCCGCTCATGAATGTGAGCCAGCCGTTCCAGATTCTGAAAATGGACCGCCGCCGCGGCAACATCGTCGTGTCGCGCCGCGCCATCATGGAAGAAACCCGCGCCGAGCAGCGCTCCGAACTCGTGCAGAACTTGGCCGAGGGCCAGGTGGTCGATGGCGTGGTCAAGAACATCACCGACTACGGCGCGTTCGTGGACCTGGGCGGCATCGACGGCCTGCTCCACGTCACCGACATTGCCTGGAAACGCGTCAATCATCCCTCCGACGTGCTGCAAGTCGGCCAGACGGTGAAGGTGCAGATCATCCGCATCAATCCCGAAACCCAGCGCATCTCGCTCGGCATGAAGCAGCTCGACAAGGATCCGTGGGATCTCGTGGCCGAGCGCTATCCGATCGGCGCCAAGGTCAAGGGCAAGGTCACCAACATCACGGATTACGGCGCGTTCATCGAGTTGGAAGATGGCATCGAAGGCCTCGTCCATGTCTCGGAAATGAGCTGGACCAAGAAGAACGTGCATCCGGGCAAAATCCTCTCCACCACGGAAGAAGTGGAAGTGCAGGTTCTCGAGATCGACTCGTCCAAGCGCCGCATTTCGCTGGGCTTGAAGCAGGTGCAGAACAATCCCTGGGAAACCTTCGGATCGAAATATCCCAACGGATCGGTGGTCGAAGGCGACATCAAGAACATCACGGAGTTCGGCCTCTTCATCGGCCTCGATGGCGATGTGGACGGCATGGTGCATCTCTCCGACATCGACTGGAAGCGGGCGGGCGAGGAAGCCATCAAGGACTTCAAGAAGGGCGATCACGTCAAGGCCGTGGTGTTGGATGTCGACCGCGAGAAGGAGCGCATCTCGCTCGGCATCAAGCAGCTTTCGGGCGGCGGCCAGCAGGCGGCAGGCCCTTCGGCCGGTGGCCCCAAGAAGGGCGACACGGTCACCTGCGAAGTGCTCAAGGTCGAGGAAGCCGGCCTCGAAGTGCAGATCGCCGGCACCGACATGACCGCCTACGCCAAGCGCGGCGATCTCGCCCGCGAGCGTTCCGATCAGCGCACCGACCGTTTCGCGGTGGGCGAGAAGTTCGACGCCAAGATCACCGTGTTCGACGCCAAGGCGCGCAAGATCAACGTCTCGATCAAGGCGCTCGAAATCGCCGACGAGAAGCAAGCCGTGGCGCAGTATGGCTCCTCCGACTCGGGCGCATCGCTCGGCGACATCCTGGGCGCCGCACTCAAGAAGAAAGACGCCGAAGGCAAGGAATAACGCCATTCCGTGGGGGCCGGATGATTTCCGGCCCCTGCGTTTCAGGAGCAGCCAGTGGCCATCACCGAAGCCGAATTGATTGTCGACCGCCGCCGCCTGAAGCGGCGTCTCGTGCTCTGGCGCTTGCTCGCCCTGGCGCTGGCGCTGATTGCCATTGGCGCCGCCATGTGGTCCTCGGGGCTTACCGGCCCTTACAAGGATCATATCGCAAGGGTGAAGATTGAAGGCCTGATCACCGGCGATCAGCCGACGCTCGATCTCATCGGCAGCCTGAAGAAATCGCAGCACGTCAAAGGCGTGATCCTCAGGATCGACAGTCCCGGCGGCACCACCTCGGGCTCGGAAGCGCTCTACGAACAGATCCGGCTGCTCGCGAAAGACAAGCCCGTCGTCGCCGTGATGGACACGGTCGCGGCGTCGGGCGGCTATATCACCGCCATTGCCGCTGATCATATCGTCGCGCGCGGCAATACCATCACCGGATCGATCGGCGTGATCTTTAGTTTCCCGAAATCTCGAAGCTGCTCGATACCCTCGGCATTAAAATGGAAGAGATCAAGTCGGGCGACCTCAAGGCCGAACCCTCGCCCTACAAACCCGTTTCCGAGCGCGCCCGTGCGGTGTCGAATGCGATGGTGCAGGACTCCTTCAATTGGTTCACCGGCCTCGTGTCCGAGCGCCGCAGGCTGCCGATGGAGCGGGTGCGATTCCTGGCCGATGGCCGGGTCTATACCGGCCGCCAGGCGGCCGAAGTGAAGCTGATCGACGAGGTGGGCGGCGAAGACAGGGCCGTGGCCTGGCTCGAAACCACCCGCAAGCTGGAAAAGGATCTGGAAATCGTAGACCGCAAGGTCAGCCTCGGAGCCGATCCAACCGGGTTGGGCTTCGGGATCGCCTCTGGCCTTGCCGAGGCTTTGGGGCTGGGACCGCTGCGCAAATCCGTCGAACGCGCGAAACTTGACGGTTTGCTTGTCCTTTGGCACCCTCAGCTCTAGTCAACCGAGGGGGCCCCGGGGGAGTCATGATCAAATCCGAACTGGTTCAGAAACTGGCCGACAAGAATCCGCATCTCTATCACCGCGACGTCGAGCGCATCGTCAACGCGGTCCTGGATGAGATTATCCGCGCGATGCAAACCGATGACCGCGTCGAGCTTCGCGGTTTTGGCGCGTTTTCCGTCAAATCGCGCAATGCCCGTACGGGCCGCAATCCACGAACCGGCGGCGCAGTCGACGTGACCGCGAAGAAGGTGCCCTTCTTCAAAACCGGCAAAGAGTTGCGCGAGCGGCTCAACTCGCAAAGCTGATGACGCTCCGCCAGGCGATCCGCTGGTCGGTTGGCCTGCCGGTTGCGATCGTCGGCGTGGCCTTCGCGGTCGCCAACCGGCAGTGGATCACGGTTTCCCTCGATCCCACGTCGCGCGACACTCCCTTCATCTCGATAAACACGCCACTGTGGGCGTTGTTTTTCTGTGGGGCTTTCATTGGATTGGTCGCTGGCTGGATCGCCTGCTGGATCGCGCAAGGCAAGTGGCGCCGCTCGGCCAAGGCGGCGCGCGCCGAACTTGCCAAGGCGCAGGCCGAAGCCGCGCATCATCAGCGTGAATCTGAGCGCAAGTCCGAAGCCTTGATGCCCGTCGGCGAGTTCTAATGAAGATCATCGATGCCGAAGGCGTGGCTGCCAGCTCTTCCTATGCCGATCTCATTGAAGCCTTGCGCACGATGTTCCGCGATGGCGCGGCCACACCCGTGCGCCATCATCACGAGACCTCGCCCGGGTCGATACTGCTGCTGATGCCGTGCTGGAATGCGAATTGGGTCGGCCTCAAGACAGTGATGTTCAACGGCGCCAACGCGGCGCGGGGGCTTTCGACAATTCAGGCGAGTTATCTTTTGATCGATCACGATACCGGTACGGCAGTGGCGATGCTCGATGGCACCGAACTCACCCGCCGCCGCACCGCAGCCGCCGGAGCGCTCGCGGCTTCCTATCTCGCGCGGGAAGACAGTAACATCCTGACAATCGTTGGCGCGGGAGCGCTGGCTCCCCATTTCGCGCGCGCTCATGCGGCCGTGAGGCCTATCGCCAAGATCAACATCTGGAACCGCTCGCCGGAACGCGCCAAAGAGGTCGCGAAACAATTGACGACGGAAGGAATGCACGCCGTCGCGGCAACCGATCTGGCTTCCGCCGTAAAGGAAGCCGACATCGTCACCTGCGTCACCAGCTCGACGAAGCCTGTGGTGCGCGGCGAATGGCTGAAGCCCGGCGCCCATCTCGATCTCGCGGGCGCCTTCAAACCTTCAATGCGCGAAACCGATGGCGAGGCGGTGGGAAGAGCGCGCGTCTATGTCGATACCCGCGACGGAGCGTTAGCCGAGGCAGGTGATCTCATTCAGGCGCGAGACGAAGGCCGCTTTGACTTCGCCAATGTGCAGGGCGACCTCTTTGAGCTTTGCCGGAAAACCGTTCCAGGCCGCAAGAACGAAAAAGAGATCACGCTGTTCAAATCCTGCGGCACGGCGCTGGAAGATCTTGCTGCGGCGGTTCTCGTGCATTTGCGCAATTAGCCGAGACCCGCTATCGAGCGCGTCATGCCGGTCACCAATCCCATTTGCGTGGCGCTCGACACGCCGGATCTCACCGCCGCCACAACGCTGGCACGGGTGCTGAAGCGCATGCGGGTTACATGAAGCTTGGTTTGGAGTTCTTTTACGCCCATGGCGCCAAGGGTTACGAGAAAGTGGCGGCGGAAGGTCTGCCGATTTTTCTCGATCTCAAGCTACACGACATTCCGAACACCGTGGCGCAAGGGTTGACTTCGCTGATGCGGCTTTCTCCACGGCCCGCCATCACCAACATCCATGCCTCCGGCGGGCTGGACATGATGAAGGCGGCGGCGGATTCGGTGAATGGGCAATGCAGGTTGATTGCCGTGACGGTGTTGACGAGTCTTTCGAACGACGATGTATGGGCCATCGGCTTCGATCCCAAGCTCGAAACGCAAGCGCTGGCGACCAGGATGGCGAGCGAGGCGAAGGCCGCGGGACTCGATGGCGTCGTGTGCAGCCCACATGACACGCGTGCGATCAAGCAGTCCGCGGGCGAAGATTTCTTGACCGTCGTTCCGGGCATTCGTCCCCCGGGAACCGGCGCTCAGGATCAAAAGCGGATCGCAACGCCGCGCGAAGCGATGAAGAACGGCGCGGACATACTTGTCATCGGCCGCGCCATCACCGCAGCCGCCGATCCGGCGCGCGCCTGCGCCGATATCAAGGCCGATCTCGATGCCCACTGAAGTCAAAATTTGCGGCCTTTCGACGCCCGAGACCTTGGACGCGGCGCTGGATGCGGGCGCGGATTATGTGGGGCTTGTGTTCTTCGCCAAGAGTCCGCGCAACGTCTCGGTGGAGACCGCGGCGACGCTGGCATCGCGCGCGCGAGGCCGGGCCAAGATCGTGGCGCTTGTTGTCGATGCCGCGGACGATCTGCTGGCTGCAATTCGAGACAAGGTGAAGCCCGATCTTGTCCAGGCTCATGGCAATGAAACGCCCGAGCGAGTGACGGAGATATCGAAGCTTACCGGGTTTCCAGTCGTGAAGGTGGTGAAGATCGCTCAAGCTTCCGATTTCAGTTTGGCGGCGGATTTTGAAGGCCATGCGGCCATGATGCTCTTCGATGCCAAAACGCCGAAAGGGGCGCTACCCGGCGGCAACGGCCTCAGCTTCGATTGGACGCTGATCCGCGATGCCAATCCAAAGCCGCCCTACATGCTGGCAGGCGGATTGACACCGGAGAACGTCGGAATTGCAATCAAGCTCACTGGCGCACCGGCAGTCGATGTTTCATCAGGTGTGGAAACGGCTCCCGGCCGCAAGGATGTAGCGCTGATCCGGAAATTCATTGAGGCGGCGAAGTCCGCCAGCTAGAAAGGCGCTGCGAGGCAATTTCCATGAATGCACCTGTCGTCAACTCCTATCGCAACGGCCCGGACGAGCGCGGGCTGTTTGGCATCTATGGCGGACGTTTCGTTGCCGAAACATTGATGCCGCTGATCCTCGAACTCGAAAAGGCATATGCCGATGCCAAGGCCGATCCGGCATTTCAGGCGGAACTTGACTCGTTTCTCGAGCACTATGTCGGGCGGCCATCGCCGCTCTATTACGCCGAGCGGCTGACCGATCACCTGGGTGGCGCCAAGGTCTATTTGAAGCGCGACGAGCTGAACCATACCGGTGCGCACAAGATCAACAATGTGATGGGGCAGATCCTGCTTGCCCGGCGCATGGGCAAGAAGCGCATCATCGCCGAGACGGGCGCTGGCCAGCACGGCGTTGCGACTGCCACGGCCTGCGCGCGCTTCGGCCTCGAATGCATCGTCTACATGGGCGAGGTCGATATCGAGCGCCAGAAGCCCAACGTGTTCCGCATGAAGTTGCTCGGCGCGGAAGTGATCCCGGCGAAGTCCGGCTCGCGCACTCTGAAGGATGCGCTGAACGAAGCGCTCCGCGACTGGGTGGCCCATGTGGAGGACACCTTCTACTGCATCGGAACCGTGGCAGGCCCTCATCCCTATCCGGCGATGGTGCGGGATTTTCAGTGCGTGATCGGCATCGAAACCAAAAAGCAGATGCTCGCCCGCGAGGGCCGCTTGCCGGACTCGCTGGTGGCGGCCATTGGCGGCGGCTCCAATGCCATGGGCCTCTTTCACCCGTTTCTCGACGACAAGGACGTGGAGATCTACGGCGTCGAAGCCGCAGGCCTCGGCCTTCGCAGCAAGACCAAACATGCGGCTTCGATCTCGGGTGGCAAACCCGGAGTCCTGCACGGCAACCGCACCTATCTTTTGATGGATGACGACGGGCAGATCATCGAAGGCCATTCGATTTCCGCCGGTCTCGACTATCCGGGCATAGGGCCGGAGCATTCATGGCTCCACGACATGAAGCGCGTGAACTACGTCTCGGCGACCGACAAGGAAGCGCTCGAAGCGTTTCAGCTCTGCTGCAAGCTCGAAGGCATCATTCCGGCGCTTGAGCCTTCGCATGCGCTCGCTCATGTCATGAAACTCGCGCCGAAGAAGCCCAAGAACCATCTCATGGTCATGAACATGTGCGGTCGTGGCGATAAGGACATCTTCACAGTGGCGGACGTGTTGGGGGTGCAGCTTTAGTTGACATTTGCTGACAATGTAATACAATGAATACGTTTGGAGGCCCTAATGGCAACTACCCCGTTTTCATTCCGCATCGACACTGACACCAAGGCCAAACTTGAAGAGTGGGCCGTTCGGGAAAACAGGTCGGCGAGCTCACTGGCGCAATTGGCGATCGATGAATACCTCGATCAAAAAGCCTACAAGCGCGAATGTATTCTACAAGCGCTCGATGAGGCAAAGAAGGGTGTCTTCATCTCCGAGAATGCGATGGATGCCTGGGTCGACTCGTGGGGCACGGACAACGAACTGCCTGCTCCGGACCCGGATATCTTTCCGGACAAGTCCGCCGCTTGAAGGTTGTCTTCCTCAAGAGCTGCTCGCGGGATCTCGACTGGTTCCGGGAGTACTACACGTCAGTGTTTCCAGAGGGAGCAGTTAATGCGCGCGCCAGTTACAGAAGGGCGAAGGCCACGTTACGAATGAACCCATTCATTGGCCATCCTTCCGAAGCCGAAGGGGCTCGCGAACTAGCGATTGTTCAGACACCTTTTGCCTTCGTGTATCATGTAACTCCGAGGGGTATTGAGATACTCCGGGTTTGGGACCAGCGGTCCGAGCGCCCGGCAACATGGACACGAAAGAATTTGGAGTGAGTTTTGACGACCCGTATCGGTACTAAATTCGCCGCGCTGAAGATGGAAGGCCGTGCTGCCCTTGTCGCTTTTGTGACAGCGGGCGATCCAGACTACGAGACGTCGCTTAAGATTCTGGCCGGACTTCCCAAGGCTGGCGCCGATGTGATTGAAATCGGCATGCCATTCACCGATCCCATGGCCGATGGGCCGGCGATCCAGGCAGCGGGGCTCCGCGCGCTTGCGTCCGGACAGACGATGAAGAAGACGCTGAAGCTGGTAAGGGCTTTTCGCGCCGGCGACAAAGACACGCCAATCGTGCTCATGGGTTACTACAATCCGATCTATGTTTATGGCGTGGATGCGTTCCTGAAAGACGCGAAAGCCGCGGGAGCCGATGGTTTGATCATCGTCGATCTGCCGCCCGAAGAGGATGACGAACTCTGCATTCCGGCAATGAAGGCTGGGCTCAATTTCATCCGGCTGGCAACACCGACCACCGACGATAAACGCGCACCCGCGGTGTTCCGCAACACCAGCGGTTTCGTCTATTATGTCTCCGTGTTGGGAATCACCGGAACCAAGGCTCCCGACTTGAAAAGCGTCAAATCCAATGTGCGCCGTCTGCGCAAGCATACGGAGCTGCCGATCGCCGTGGGCTTCGGCGTCAAGACCGCGGAACAAGCGCGCGCCATCGCGCGCGATGCCGATGGCGTTGTGGTAGGCTCGGCGCTAGTGAATGCCGTGCGCGATTCGCTAAGCAAGTCCGGCAAGGCTACGCCGCGCACCCCGAAGGCCGTGCACGCGCTCGTCGGCGAGATTGCCCAAGGACTGAGGAGCTAGACCCTGGTGAACTGGATCAAGAACTTTGTCCGCCCCAAGATTCGCTCGATCCTTGGCGTCAAGCGCGAGGTGCCGGAGAACATGTGGATCAAGGATCCCGACTCCGGCCAGATGGTGTTCTATCGCGATCTCGAAGCCAACCAGTTCGTGTTTCCGGGCTCGGGCCACCACTTCCGCATGGCGCCGGAAGCGCGCCTCAAGACCATGTTCGACGATGGCGCGTATGAATTGATAGCACTACCTTCCACCCCTGCCGATCCGCTCAAGTTCCGCGATGCCCGGAAGTATTCGGATCGCCTCAAGGAAGCGAGGCAGAAGACCGAACAGGAGGATGCGATCACGGCGGCAAGCGGCAAGTTGCACAATGTGCCGGTGACGATTGCCGTTCAGGACTCGGCCTTCATCCTCGGCTCACTCGGAACGGCGGCGGGCGAGGCGCTGATCACGTCGATGCGCCATGCCGCGAAGAACAAGACGCCGTTCATCCTGTTCGTAGCCTCGGGCGGAGCGCGCATGCAGGAAGGCATTTTCTCGCTGATGCAGATGCCGCGCACGACAGTTGCAGTGCAGGAACTGCGCGAATTGCGGCTGCCTTATGTTGTGGTGATGACCAATCCGACGACCGGTGGCGTCACGGCTTCTTACGCGATGCTGGGGGATGTTCATCTGGCCGAGCCCGGCGCACTCATCGGTTTTGCTGGTCAGCGCGTCATCGAGCAGACGATCCGCGAGAAGCTGCCGGAGGGCTTTCAGCGCTCCGAATATCTGCAGGAGCACGGCATGGTCGACATGGTGGTGCATCGTCATCAGATGCGCGACACAATCGGCCGATTGATCCGCTTGCTGATGAAGTCGCCCGAATTCGCCACCGGCAATCAGGCGGCGGGTGAACTGGTGCCGGTGGCCAACGTTTGAGTTCCATGAATTGACCGCGAGCGACGCCATACTGACGCGGCTGCTGTCGCTTCATCCCAAGATCATCGACCTGAGCCTCGACCGCATGTGGCGGATTCTCGAGGCTCTGGGCAACCCGCAGGACCGGTTGCCGCCGGTCATTCACATCGCGGGCACCAATGGCAAGGGTTCGACGCTGGCGATCCTGCGCGCGGCGATGGAGAAAGCCGGGTTATGCGTTCATACCTACACCTCGCCCCATCTCGTGCGCTTTCACGAGCGGATCGGGCTCGCAGGGACGTTGATCGCCGAGGAAAAACTTTCGAGTGTTCTG
Organism: Hyphomicrobiales bacterium; assembly: GCA_012032065.1. Classification (GTDB taxonomy): domain Bacteria; phylum Pseudomonadota; class Alphaproteobacteria; order Rhizobiales; family Aestuariivirgaceae; genus Aestuariivirga. Next base: position 17,533 of record JAAURV010000004.1, on the reverse strand, counting down.
GAAGAATGCGAGCAAGCGAACGGCGAGGCGCCGATCACTTTTTTCGAAATCACCACGGCGGCCGCATTCCTCGAATTCTCGCGGGTGCCCGCCGACTACGTGTTGTTGGAGACGGGGCTGGGTGGACGCCTGGATGCCACCAATGTCGTGAAGCGCCCGGCGGCAACTGCAATCACGGCCATCGACTACGATCATCAGCAGTATCTGGGCGAAACGTTGACGGAGATCGCGCGTGAGAAGGCGGGCATCATGCGGAAGGGTGTGCCTTGCATCATCGCGCCGCAGAGCGCCGAGGCCTTCGTTGCGCTTGTTTCGGAAGCGGAACGCTTGGGTAGTGCCGACTTCATCGGTAGTTCCGATTGGCACGCCTACGAGCAGATGGGTCGGCTTGTTTATCAAGATGTGGATGGGCTTCTCGATCTCCCATTGCCTGCGCTGCATGGGCGTCACCAGATCGACAATGCCGGAACGGCGATCGCGGTGCTCAGAAAGCTCGGCGATGCCCGGATTTCCGAGACGCACATTTCAGACGGATTGAAGTCGGTGACTTGGCCAGCGCGCCTGCAGCGTCTCAACAGCGGCAACCTGAACTCGCTGCTCCCCGCGGGCGCGGAACTCTGGCTCGATGGTGGCCACAATCCATCGGCGGGAAAAGCATTGGCTGCCGCTTTCTCCGAAATCAACGAGCGCCATTCGAAACCGCTGGTTCTGATCTGGGGCATGCTCAACACAAAGGATGCCGGACAGTTCATAGCGCCCTTTGCCGGGCTCGCCGAACGGGTGCTGACGCTTGCGATCCCCGGAGAAGAAAACGCTCTGAGCGCGGAGAGCCTCGCGGGTACCGGTGCGGCGCGCGGGCTTGCTTGTGAAGCGGCGGACTCGTTGCCGGATGCGCTAAGGCGTGCCGGCAACAGCAGCGCTACGCCGCGCGTTTTGATCTGCGGTTCGCTTTATCTCGCGGGCCATGTGCTGGCCGCGCAGATGGGTGAGGAGATGTCGCGGGTCAGCGGTGTCTCGCGCCGCTGAAACTTAGAGCACCCGGCGATCAGTTGGAATCAACTGATCGCCGATAAGGTGCTCGAAAATCTAAAATTTAGAGCAACTTACTGCACTCAACCGCTACGCACTTGAGCGCCCGTTGCGCTAGATCGATTGCTCGATCCAGGACTGAAGCTGATTCTTGGGCAAGGCGCCGACTTTCGTCGATGCGACCTTCCCGTCCTTGAAGATCATCAGAGTCGGAATGCCCCTGATGCCATATTTGGATGCAACGCCGGGATTCTCGTCCACATTCAGCTTGACGATCTTGGCCTTCGGCCCAAGCGTCTGCGCGATTTCCTCGAGCGCGGGGCCGATTGCCTTGCAGGGGCCGCACCATTCCGCCCAGAAGTCGACAACGACGGGCTCTGACGATTTGATCACGTCCGCGTCGAAAGAGGCGTCGGACACTTTGGTGGTGAATTGCATAGGGCTCTCCTGGAAGGGGAATCGGCTCGGATGGAAGGTAGGAAGCAGGGGGCGGGCGGGTCAAGCCCGAGTCACGGGGTTGTGCTGGCAAGGAGCTGTGCTAGCGCCCTGTCCAAGACATCTTTTCCGATCCAGTCGAGGCGCGGTGCGTCGATCCACAGGAGCGCGGTTCTGACAGGCTTGCCGGGCCGGGCCTCCTCCAATGCTGCCCGGTATCTTGCGAGCTGCAAGGCGTAGTCATGGGATTCGTCAATCACCCTGGGTGTGCCTGACTTGTAGTCGATGATGATTGTTTCATTTTCGCCCAACACAAGACGATCGATCCGGCCTTCGACGAGAAGCTTGCCGCCATGAAGTCTGGCCGAGACCGGTGCTTCCGCAAGCCCATGCGCGCCGAACAGGGTTTGGAATCTCTCGTCGAGAGTCAGCCGGGCGATCGCTTCAGCGAGGGCCGGTTCAATCCCACGCTTCATCGCTATCCTGTTTGCGAAAGCGAGACGCCCGTCAGGCGCGGTCGAGGGAAGCTCCTGCAAGAGCTTGTGGAGAATGGCGCCGCGCGCCGCGGCAGTTTTGTCATACGGCTCGTTCTCGATACGGCTGCGGCGTTCTGGAGTTTGTCGATACTCGCGGAAGAACCAATCCGGTAAAGTGGTGCCGTGTTTGTTTGAGCCATCCGCTTCGCGCACGGCGGCGGGATCATTGCCAAGACGATAAGCGGCCAGGACGTCCTCTTCCCAAATCTCGCGCATGCCGTCAGGCCGTGCCTGGTCTACGAGATCGTACCAGTTGTCGTCCCGGGCCTTGTCGCCGCTTGTGCATCCACAGACATACAGCTCATCGCGCGCACGGGTCAAAGCCACATACAGCAAACGGTGCGACTCCTCGCGCTCGGCATCCTTTCGTCTTTCCTTCCATTTCGGGACCGAATCGAGCGGGCGGCTGCTCAGGTACCAAAATGGAAACAGCCCGAAGCCCGTAAGTTCCGGCATGAGAATCTGGTCGCCGGAGCCGCCTGGCTTCGCATTGACGTCGACCGGCAGGATTATGATCGGTGCTTCCAAGCCTTTCGAACCGTGGATCGTCATCACGCGCACCCCGCCGGAATCCTGATCCATGTCGCGCTTCACTTCGGACTCGCCCGACCGGAACCAGCGCAAAAAACCGGGATATGACGGGGTCTCTGCCGTCTCGTAATCGAGAGCCGCCTGCAAGAGCGCATTCATGGCGTCGCTGGCTTCGGAACCAAGACGCGCGAGAATTGCCGCGCGCCTCTGAACGATGGTTTGGGATAGGAATTCGAACGGCCGCTCGCTGCGCATCGCCTCGCGGCGTGAAACCAGCCAGCGCGCGTTCTCTTGCGAGGCCTCGTCCTCCGCCGTGACGAGCCTCTTCCACAAAGTGGCGGAACCCCGCGCGGCGGCAAGCGCCAGAAGTTGATCTTCATCGAGCGGCTCGGGCACGAAGGGACTTTTGAGAACGCAGGCAAGTGAATAATCGTCTTCGGTCAGAAGGCAAAACTGCATCAGCGCCATGAGATCGAGAACGGCGATATTGTTCGCGAGCTTCAAGCGGTCGGCGCCCGCTACGGGAACATGCGCTGCCTGCAATTCTGCAAGGACGGCCTCAAACAATCTGCCCCGATTGCGGAGCAGGATGAGAATATCGCCCGGCCCGACCACTTTGCCTTCGGAGAGCCTTCGCTTGCCGATCCAACTTCGAATCCGCGAGGCGATCTTGCGCGCGAGCAAACGGTGGCGCGACTCCTCGGCTGGCCGTTCCAGCAATGGCTGCCAAACATCGTCTTCAGCCTTTTCTCCTGCCTCGATGAGCGGCCATATCTCGTAAACGCCCTTCTCCTTGCGATGCGCCTGATGCGGGGGATAGGGCGAATTAGCGCCTTCAAGTCCGGGCAAAGCGGCGGACGACTGTCCAAACACCGAATCGACCGCGTCTAGAATCTCCGGCGCCGACCTGAAGGAGAGTGTCAAAGGCACGTTCTTGAACTCTTGGCCGGCGTTGGTGATCCGATTGGCAAAACCGTCTTCCGCCGATTCGAAGGCATTCACATCCGCGCCTTGAAAGCTGTAGATCGACTGCTTTCTGTCGCCGACGACGAAGATCGTGCGGTCCACGTCCGGTCTCCGTCCCTCGCCCGAGAAGAATTCTTCGGTGAGGGCCCCTAGGATTCTCCACTGCCCCGGACTTTGTGTCTTGCGCCTCGTCGACGAGAACGTGAGAGAGACCGGCGTCGAGTTTGTAAAGCACCCACTGCGCCGCGCGCCGGGCGGTGAGCAATTCTTGCGTTCGGAGAATGAGATCGTCGAAATCGAGAAACCCCGCGCGCCGCTTCTCGGTGTCATAGGCCTCGAACACGCGGACGGCGATGGTCAGCAACGCCTCTGTTGCGGATAGGCACTCGCAAGCGCTGGCCTTGCCGATTTCGGCGGCGATGGCCGCGAGACGGCTTTCGAAGTTTGGATCGACCGCCATGATTTGTTTCGTCGATACTTTTTTCGGTTCGCCTTTGCCGGTGAAGAATACTTCCCGCCATGCTTCGAGACTTCCGGGATTGTCTCTGCGCGCGCCTATGATCTCCTCCGCCATCTTCAGTGCGTTCTTGGCCCCTTGCCGCAGGACATCGAGGAAACTGCTCCAGAGTTGGCTATTGGAAACAAGCCGGCTCAGGATGCTGTCGGCGGTGTCGGCGCCGGAAAGCTGGAATTCGCCGCAAAGCCGGCTCAAACCGGCTGACACGAAAGCTTCATCGAACTGCGGCGCGGAGAAACGAGAGCGTTTCGATGCGATCTGCGCGATGTATTTCGCAAGTTGGCTTGCCTGAGTGTAGCGCGCGGCGATTGCGAGGCTCTCGGCAAGCTTCGCGTTTTTCCCGGACTCCGCTTCGGACAGGGCGGACTCCAGCGCATTTTCCATCATCTGCGCGGCGGTGCGTTCGTCGGCTACCGTGAACCCCGGAACCACTCCAGCTTCGACCGGGAACAGTTGCAGCATTCTCTCGCAGAAAGCATGGATCGTCTGAATCTTGAGGCCGCCAGGCGTTTCCAACGCGCGGGTGAAGAGGCGGCGCGCTTCCGCCAGAGACTGAGCGTTAGGCGAGGGGGCCCCGATGTTCTTGAGCGACACCACGAGTTCGGCATTGTCCATGGTGACCCAGCTTGAAAGAATCTCCTGCACGCGCTGCGCCATCTCGGCGGCGGCGGCCTTCGTATAGGTGAGGCACAGGATCGAAGCGGGATCGGCGCCGTCAAGCATCAAGCGGATGACGCGATGGGCAAGAACGTGCGTCTTGCCCGAACCCGCGTTGGCTGTAACCCACACCGATTGTTGCGGATTGGAAGCGGCGCGTTGCGTGTCGTTGGCATTGACGGTCTTTTTCATTCGCCATCTCCGCCGGAAACCCACTCGCGGAACCGCGAGAGATGGTCGTAGTCGAGGGATTTCTCGGCGTCATCGTTACGGCCGCGTGGGACATAGGGTGTGTCCTCGTCGTCGAATGCGAGAATCAGTCTCTCGAGGCCTTCGGTATGTTCACGGACAAGTGTTGCGAGATCGTGGTCGCGGATTTTCGGTAGGATGTAAGCCCCTGGCGGATCGCCGCCCGAGATTTTGACGTAGGCAATCTCGGATGTGTCGCCACCAGCGGGCAAGGCAAACCCATTTTTCGCGTGTATCGCGGCTTCCAACGTAAGTTGCGGATGCTCGCCCCGTTCGACCGCTCTGCCCGATGGAGGTTCGCCGGATTTGAAATCGAGAATGCGCGCCGTGCCATCCTTGAGAATATCGATGCGGTCGGCGCACGCGGTTAGATCGAAAACTGCTCCGGAAATGTCAAAGACACGCTTTCCGGATGTTTCGGCGTGGACGCTTTGCAGCGTTGGCCGTAGTTCGATCCGGTCATAGCCGGCGAACCACGTTGCAAAACGCCGGAAGCGTGGCAGCCAGAATCGCCGCGCCTCCGGTATGGCATCGTAAGCTGCAAACCTTTCTTCGGCGATCGCAAGCAGCGCCTCGAGCGCATCGGCCGGCAACGCGGCGGGAAAGCGTTGCCCAAATTCACCGAGCACATCGTGAAACAACATGCCGCGAAGCGCGTAGTCCTCTTCGTCTTCGTGATCTTCCAGTGGCGCGAGGTTCAGGATTTTCCTGGCATAGATGGCATAGGCGTCTCCGATAAGTTTCTCTATCGAGGTGACGCTGAGGCTTCGAGGTCTGAGTGCAAGCGGCGGTTTGGGCCGCGGCATGGGAGTTGGAATGACGCGCTGCGGCGTGTCGGCCGCGGCCACCAGTTGGGGAATGCGCCCATCGTGAATCTCGACCTTCGCCCAGTTGCAGATCATCTCGAGACGGAGAAGCCACCGGCATGGGAGCGCCGTGGCGCTGCCGGTGCGCCGTGCGTAGGCAAGATAGACGTTGGCGCATCCAAACGCCTGAACGAAATCGTGCGCCATTTGGCCGATCTGCCGCTCGGGTTGCTGCAAGCCAAGCACGTCGCGCATGGGCCGGTTGAGCCAAGGTCCCGCATCGGGCTGGCTTGGCCACACGCCTTCGTTTAGGCCGCCGAGAATGATCGTGTCTGGCTTTATCAACCGCGCTTCCAAGGGGCCCAGGATCGAAAGCCGCTGTTTAAGTTGCTCCGGCAATCGGAACGGCATGCTTTGCAGAGCGTGGCGTAGGACCTGCGCCGTTTCGGTGAATGCACACTGACCAAGCCGTTGCGCTTCGGCCTTGATCCCGCCGAGCGCATCGAGAAGCGCGCGGCTTTCGGGCCGGTTGTCCACCGCATCTCCGGCGGCGCCACGCGCTGCCGCGAGCAACATTTCGATATGGGCGTCCGCCGGTCCAGTCTTGATCGCGATGAGCGGGCGTAGCTGTAACTCAAGATCGGCAGCGAGCGCCGCGCACAAGGACCATTCCTCATCCGAGAGGCGCTGGAGAGCGGGATGCAGAAATTTTTTACTTGGCCGGCTGCGCGCCAGCATGAGGCAGCCGTCGAAATTCATCGCCGAAGGCTTGCGGCGCATCACTGCAAGATCGAACACCGACGCGCGCCGTTCCGCCTCGTGTTCATCCTTGCCGAAGCGCGCGAGAGGATGGTGAATGATCCGCGCCAGATCCGATGGCGCAATATCCGAAAGCGCGGCGTCGCAGAGCAATAGCAAAAGCGATGCGGCTGGTGTTTTCGCCAGTGGTTCGCCCGCCGAGTCGTCGATCCCAATGTTCCAGCGCGTGAGCGCGGCCTTGACCATACGCGCCAGCGTGCGGTCGGGCGTCACCAGCGCGGCCGTCTTTCCCTCGGCTTCGAGGCATTCGCGCAGCACGAAGGCAATGGCCTCGGCTTCCTCCTCCAGACTGTCGCAAGCGAGAATACGAACCCCGGCGGCGCCGGCCGCGATGCGATCGTCATTGCCTTCGAGAGCCTGCAGCCAATTGTCCGTGGTGGAGGAGGGCCGCATGGTCTCGCCCGCGAGCCAGACACGGTCCGAACTGCCTGGCGTGAGATCGGCGACCCCGCTTCGATCCGTCTCACAGTGAGCGAGGAACTGCTTCAGCGCATATTGCGGATGCTGCGGCGAGATCGCGCCCCAACTGGCGCCGTCCAAGGTCATGTCGACGCCGGGCAGAACAACGGCGCCATTTTCATGCTTGGCAATTGCATCAGCAAATCGCGCGTCGCCGGAATGGAGCCGGTCGAGCCTGCGGCGATGATTGGACCGGTGGACTCCGCTCCCGCAACCCTCGCGGCTTCGAGCCGCAACAAGCGGTTCCGGCGCTCAGTCTCGCTCATCAATCCTTCGGCGTTCAGCCGGCGGGGCAATTCCTTGGAGGCAAGATCGATCAAGCCGAGGATGGCTTCGCGGTGCGAGGCCACATCGAGCGTATAGGCCTCGCCGATCCGCGCCGCATCGAAGTCTTCGATCTCGATGCTGTCCATGAGTTGCGCAAGGCTCAGCGCCAAAGCATGCCGGTGATGCGGATCGGCGCGCACGTCCGCCGCAAGCCGCAGCCGCGGATTTTCCTCGGCCCACTCCCCGATGATCGCCATCAACGTGAACAGGCGCCCATTCGCGGAAGCCGCTGGCGGAAGTTCGAGCGCCTCGTAGGGAAAATCGGCTTGATCTTCGTCGATGTCGCCGATGGCGGCGATGCGCGGCATCAGCAGCGCCTCGCGCTTTGCCATCTTGAAGAGTGTCTCTTGAAACAGCCGCGCCGCGCGCCGCGTCGGCAGCATGACGCGGCATTCATGCAGTCTGTCGGCGGCTATCGGGCCGGGGCCGTCCGGGAAGCCGTTCAATACACGATGGGCCAGAACTTCGAGAAACGAATGGTCTGGCGCGATGGTGTAGAGATTCAGGCGTCCATGGGTCACGCGGGTTGTCCGGCGAGCGCTGCTTCTGCAAGCCCAATGGCCTCCGGCGTACCCACATGCAGCCAAAGCCCGTCGTGTTCAATGCCGAAAAGCCGCCCTTGCGATATGGCGCGGTCCCATAGCAGGTTCATCGAGAACTTGCCATGCGGCGAACCGGCGAAGAGCTCCGGCTTCACCAGATAAGCACCGCTGTAAGCGTATGCGGTTCCAGAGCCAGCGGATTTCCTTTGCAGCCGTCCATCCACGCCGATGGTGAAATCGCCCTTGCCGTCATAGCCAACCGTGCGCTCTAGAGGCGTGAGAAGCAGCAAGCAATCCATCTCATCGCCATTCCAGTGCTGATTCAAGCGGTCCAGCGCTGGAATCTTTCCATCTTGCCAGAAGCTGTCGCTGTTCAGAACGAAGAATGGCGTGCCGCGAAGAAGCGGAAGTGCATTGCGAATGCCGCCGCCGGTATCGAGAAGTTCGCGCCGTTCGTCCGAGATGGCGATCTCGATTCCCCGCTGCCGCTTGGCCCAAGCCTCGATTTGATCGGCGAGATAGTGGACGTTGACGACCGCGCGTTTTACGCCCGCCGCGCGCAGTTTTTCAATCCCATGATCGATCAGCGCCTTGCCTGCGGCCTCCACCAGCGGCTTGGGGCGCGTCAGCGTCAGCGGCTGCATCCGCACGCCAAGACCCGCCGCCAGCACCATCGCGGTGGTGACGGCTTGCATTACGCCGCCCTCTGTGCCGCGTTTGCGGGAAGATTGGCATCGTACCAGCGTTTCAGCGCGCCAAGATCGGGATGCGCAAGATTGCGCTGGAGATATCCGAAGACCCGCGGAATGTGCTTCAGATAGCCATGCTTTCCGTCACGCTTCGAAAGCCTGGCGAAGATGCCGAGAATCTTTGTAGCCCTCTGAGCGCCCAGCATCGCATAGGCGCGGCGGAAAGCGTTTTCATCGAAGCCCGCGCCGCGAATCTTGCAGTAGTAAGCGAACAGCCTGTCATGTTCGTCGACGGGAATGTCGATGCGCGCATCTTGCAGAAGCGAGGCGAGATCGTAGGCGGGATGGCCGATCAAACAATCTTGCGTGTCGATGAGACCCACGCGCGCGAGACCCGTGCGATCCTCGAGCCACAACAGGTTCGGCGAGTGAAAATCGCGCAGCACCCAGACAGGGTGATCGGTCGCGGCCATCGCGAACGCTTTCTTCCAGATAGCGCGGAACTCGCCAAGATGCGCGGCATCGATGGGTTTCCCGATGGCATGAGGCCAAAACCACTCCGTCAGCAGTTCTGTTTCGATGGCGAGCGCATCTTCGTCGTAGCGATGTAGCGCGTGCGTGCCACCGCCGCGCAACGGCACGTTCGGGGGCCAAGTTCTCTTGGCCATATCCGCCAACACCTCGACGGCGATTGTCATTGGCGTGCGCATATCGAGGCCAGCACTCCGCATGCGCCCGTAAACGGCGTCCCCCAGATCTTCGATGATCGCGAGTCCGGTAGTGAGATCGGCATGCTCGACGCGGGGTGCGCCATAGCCCAATGAAACAAGATAATCGTTTACGGCAACGACGGAACGGATATCCTCGGCAAGGTGCGCGATCCGGCTATAAGGTTTCCCATCCTTGACCGGCGGGCCATCCGGCCGCGCGGGCATGTCCATAAGGATGGATTGCGTGCTATCGCGCTGAAGCCGCTCATACCGCCTAGAAGACGCATCACCTTCGAAGAAGTGCCGCTGCGCACCGGCCCAATTCGAACCGCGCAAGAATGCCGCGATAGACTCGTTGCGAGCGAGGATATTCTTCCACGTTCCGGATGAAGTTAAAGTTGCCGTGCGCGCGTTGCCGGTGCCGGCAAGCTCGATGGTAAGGCAGTCGGGCGAAAACGGAGACGGCAAGTATTCTGGCCACTCGATCAGCAGCACGTAACTGCGCGCGAGATCATTCAGGCCAAGTTCGATAACTTCCGATTCGCTCCGCAACCGATAGAGATCGGCATGTACAACGGGAACACGGAGCGAGTCGTAAGCCTGGATAAGTGTGAATGTGGGGCTCGGAACGTCGAAGTCCCCGCCGATCCCCGCAAGCCCATGGATGAAGCCGCGCGCCAGCACCGATTTGCCGGAGCCAAGCGGTCCCTTAAGGGCGATCACCTGACCCGGTCTTGCAAATAGCGAAAGCTCCGCGCCCAATGCGGCCGTCGCTTGTTCGCTGTGAAGCTCCAGAGTCCTCATGCGTCAGGCCACCAGTCTCGGGCCGGACTGCTTTTCTCTCGGGCCGCTGCGCGGGAAGGAGCAGATGACCGTGGTGCCTTGGCCTGGCTTCGAGAGCAGCGCCACCTTGCCATCGTGCAGTTCGACGAAGCTCTTGACGATGGCAAGCCCGAGGCCCGGCCCGCGATGTCCGCCCGGAAGCGAGCGCGACTGGAAGCGCTCAAAGGCGCGCTTCTGGAAATCGGGATCGATGCCGCGCCCGCTATCCGCGACCCAAAGCTGGACTTCGGAACCCGACGCCCGCGCACCCATGCGGACTGTCGCGCCATCGGACGAGAATCCGATGGCATTGGACAACAGGTTCTGCAGCACTTGCAGCACGCGCTGTGGGTCGCCGGTGAAGCTGCCGCTGTCGCCGGCGACTTCGATGTTGAGCGTCAGGTTGCGGCGTTCGATGGTTTGCGCGAGATTCTCCGCCGCCGCCCGCATCACTTCGCCGACATCGATAGGCGAAAGCTTGAGTTCGAGCGCGCCCGCGTCAATGGCCGAGAGATCGATGATCGAGTCGATGATGCGCTTGAGATCTTCCGACGATCTCCTGATGTTCACCACATATTCGCGCTGCTTCGGGTTGAGCGCGCCGACGAGGCCCAGATCGAGAGTCTCCGCGAAGCCCAAGATGCTGGTGAGCGGCGTGCGCACTTCATAGGACACATTGGTGAGAAAGGCGTTCTTCAGTTTGTCCGCAGCTTCGAGTGCATCGGTGCGATCGCGAAGCGCCCTCTCCATCTTGGCGGAAGCGGAGACATCGGCGAAGGTCAAGAGCGTGTTGCCGTCGGCCAGAGGCACGGTCGCATATTGCAGGATGCGGCCGTTCGCAGAAACATTGCCGCGCAGCGCCTTGCGTTCGCTGTCGATGCCGGTGGCGACGAATTTGATTTCGTCCCAGGTCGAGCCGCCCGCCGCCGCCTTGCGCCCGAACTCCGTCAACTCGTCGATGTGCGGCTCCTTGTCCAACATGCCCGTCTCGAAGCCCCAGAATGTGGCGAAAGCGGGATTGAACAGCTTGAGGCGCCCGTTCGATGCGATGAGGGCCACGCCTTCCTCGAGATTGTCGAGCGTTTCGCGCTGCACGCCGATCAATTCGTTATAGAGGCTTTCGAGCTGGATTTCGCGCGTCACGTCTTCATAGAGATAGGTGACGCCGCCGAACGGATGCTGCTCGCACACCACGTGAAGCGAGCGCCCGTCCGGCAGATACCACCAGTTCTCCCGGGCTTCGAGCGTGGTGTAGGCGAGAAGCTGCCGGGCCCGCCATTCGCGGTAGTTCGCCTGTTCCGGAATGCAGCGCTGGCTCCTCAGCCGGTCGAGGATTTCGCCATCCGAGGGACGCTGTTCCAGCCATTGCGCATCGAGCGGCCAGAACTGCGCGTATGCTGCGTTGTGGAAGCGCAGCCGCTGGTCGGGCCCGAAGATTGCGATGGCGGTGTCGAGCTTGTTGAGCGTCGAGGCATGCGCTTTGATGTGGCGATCAAGTTCCTTCTCCGCTTCTTCGAGTTCGGTGACATCGACCGCGAATCCGGCACTTCCCGTTTGCAAACCCACTTCGTAAATGTTGAGCGCCCGCATGGCGCCGCCGATCACCGTGCGCGCACGGCCCGCCAGCCCGCTCTTCGGGTCTGCGGCATGCGTATCGAGTCTTTGCGGCGAAGCGATCTCGATGGCGGCCGAGATCGCGGCGCTGCTGTCCGCCACTTCGACCGCCTTGGCATAGGCCTGATTGACCCAGCAAGCTTGCCGTCAGGCCCGCGCAACCAGACCGGCAGCGGCGCCGCGTCGAGCACTGCGCTCAAGCGTTCGACCTGCTTTCCAAGCTTGCTGACGTCGAACGCCGTCTCTGTGAATTGCCGCCGTTCTCCTGCCGTTGGGCGGAAGCGGAGCGTAGCGAAACTTCCCGCGGCACTTCCATCCGCTTCGAGCAGTTCGCCGCGCAGCGTCTTGACGCCGATGTTGAAGTTCGTGCCGGACTTGCGCAGCGTCGTAAGATTTTCGGAGAGACCCGCGGCCGAGTCTGACTCCAGCCACTTCGAAAAATCGAGCAGTGTCGCAGCCTCTTCCGGCACCGAAGCGAGGCCGTGCATGCTGCCGCTGATCCGCTCCGGCTCCGTATCGCGGCCGCGCCAGACGATGAGGATGTGGGATTCAGCCGCAAGAGCGGCCTCGGCCTGGTTCAGCCGCTCTTCAAGCGCCGCGCCCCGCTCCATGGCGCTGCGTTCCGACTTTATCAGCCGCCGCAGTACGAAATAGGCCCAGGCCATCACGGCGATCGCCACGCTCAGCACGGCGCCGGTAAACGGATCCCAACTGATGTCTGGCCACTCGGCCGCACGAGCGTTTCCGGCCGTGGCGAATAACGCCACAGTCACTGTCAACCCGCTAGCGCTGATTGTGCCGCCTGCGGCGCGCATGTCCTCTCCGGCTCTAGTTCCAGACGCCTGCCCGAATCAGCAGGCCATCGCCCCAGGGCCGGATATAGCGCAAGCGCGCGCGCCTAGTAACGGTAGTAGTCGGGCTTGTAGGGGCCCTGCTTGGTGACGCCGATATAGGCGGCCTGGTCGTCCCGCAGCGTGGTCAGCTTCACCCCCAGCTTGGACAGATGAAGGTTCGCGACCTTCTCGTCCAGATGCTTCGGCAGCACATAGACCTGGTTCTTGTACTTGCCGGTCTTGGCGTTGGTGAAGAGTTCGATCTGCGCCAGCGTCTGGTTGGTGAAGGAGGCCGACATCACGAAGCTCGGATGGCCCGTGGCATTGCCGAGATTGACCAGGCGTCCCTGCGACAGCAGCACGATCCGGTTGCCGGCCGGGAACTGCACGAGATCGACCTGCGGCTTGACGTTGGTCCACTTGAAGTTCTTGAGGTTCGAAACCTGAATTTCGTTATCGAAATGGCCGATGTTGCAGACGATCGCCATGTCTTTCATGCGCCGCATGTGGTCGACGGTGATGACATCCTTGTTGCCGGTGGCGGTCACGAAGATGTCGGCGTTCTCCACCGCATCCTCGAGCGTCTGCACGGCAAACCCGTCCATCGCCGCTTGCAGCGCGCAGATCGGATCGATTTCCGTTACGACAACCCGGGCTCCCGAGCCCTTCAATGACTGCGCCGAGCCCTTGCCTACGTCGCCATAGCCGCAAACCACCGCGACCTTGCCGGCCATCATCACGTCGGTGCCGCGCCGGATGGCGTCCACCAGCGATTCGCGGCAACCATACTTGTTATCGAACTTGGACTTGGTGACGCTGTCGTTCACATTGATCGCGGGAAACGGCAGTTCGCCCTTTTTCTGAAGCTCGTAGAGGCGATGCACGCCTGTCGTCGTCTCCTCGGAGACCCCGAGGATCGAACCCCTGACCTTCTCGAACCAGCCCGGGCTTTGTTTGATGCGCTTGGCGATCTCGGCGTAGAGACACTCTTCCTCTTCGCTGGTCGGCTTGGCGATCAGCGACGGATCCTTCTCCGCCTTCGCCCCGAGCAAGATATATAGTGTCGCATCGCCACCATCATCCAGAATCATGTTGGTGAGCTGACCCTTCGGCCAGTCGAAAATCTTAGCCGTGTAAGCCCAGTATTCCTTCAGCGACTCGCCCTTGTAGGCAAAGACCGGGATACCGGTCTTGGCGATGGCGGCGGCTGCATGATCCTGGGTCGAGTAGATGTTACAGGACGCCCAGCGCACATCCGCGCCCAAAGCTGCCAGGGTTTCGATCAGAACCGCCGTCTGAATGGTCATGTGGAGCGAGCCCGTAATGCGGGCGCCTTTCAGCGGCTGTAGAGAGGAAAACTCCTGACGCGTGGCCATGAGGCCTGGCATCTCGACTTCCGCCATTTCAATTTCCTTGCGGCCCCAGCCGGCCAGCGCAATGTCGGCAACATGATAGTCGTGGGCGGAAGCCATGATTTTCCTCTGCAATGTCGTGAAAACGTTGGCCGCCTATAGCAGTGAAGTGGGGATAAGGCAACAACGATATAAAGATTTCTTTATGTAGCTTTCAGGGCAGTCTCGACCGCCGCTATGGCGGCATCGAGGGCGGCTTCGATGCCCATATCCGAAGTATCGATGACCGCGGCATTCGGAGCGGCCCGGAGCGGCGCGTCCAACCTGCGGCTATCGCGTTCATCTCGCGCGAGAATGTCCTTCAAAACCGCTTCATAGGCCGAAGCGCGGCCCAGTCCCTCGAGCTCCAATTGCCGCCGCCGCGCCCGGACCTCAGGCGAGGCGGTGACGAAGAGTTTGGCGTCGGCGTCAGGGCAGACCACGGTTCCGATATCGCGCCCGTCGAGCACCGCGCCGGGTGGCGTTGAGGCAAAGTCCCGCTGAAACTGGAGCAGCGCTCTCCTCACGCCGGGAATGACAGCTACCTTGGATGCCGCCGACCCCACATCCTCGCCGCGCAAATCGGAATTCTCGAAACTCCTGGGATCGAGACGCTCGGCTGCGGCGATGGCTACGCTCGCATCCGATGCATCGCCCCCCGTTGGAGAACGCTCAGGCCCACCATCCGGTAGAGCGTCCCGGTGTCGAGAAAGTTGAGGCCGAAATGGCGCGCAAGAGCCCTGGCAATAGTGCCCTTACCGGCGGCCGCAGGCCCGTCGACGGCGATGATCATGCGATGGCGCCGCCAAGCCCGTTCATCAAATCGGTGAAGCCGGGAAAGCTCGTCATGATGAAACGGCTATCGTCAACCGTAACCGAATTCCTGGACGCCACCCCCATCACCAAAAACGCCATGGCGATGCGATGATCCATGTGCGTGACGACCGTTCCGCCGCCGGGAGCTATTGGCCCCGTGACTTCAAGCCAGTCCTTGCCCGACCGCGCCGCAACGCCATTGGCGTGGAGGCCCGCTTCCACCGCCGCAAGCCTGTCGCTTTCCTTGATCCGAAGCTCTTGCAATCCCTCCATCCGCGTCGTGCCCTCGGCGAAGGAGGCGGCAATCGAGAGGATCGGGAATTCATCGATCATCGAAGGTGCACGCTCGGGCGGAACCCGTACGCCCTTGAGCTTTGAGTGGCGCACCCGCAAGTCGCCCACATCTTCGCCGCCACCCGTCCTGCGGTTCTCGATTGCGATGTCGCCACCCATCTCGATCAGCGTATCGATGAGCCCCGTCCGCGTCGGATTGAGCATGATGTTTTCGATGACGATCTCGGAGCCTTCGCAGATGAGCGCCGCCACCATCGGAAACGCGGCGGAAGATGGATCCCCCGGAACATCGATGCTCAGCGCTTTCAGTTCATGCTGGCCCTCGATGGAAATCTCCCGGCCACTTTCCTTTTCGACGATCTCGATTTTAGCGCCGAATGCTTTCAGCATCCGCTCGCTATGATCGCGGGTGCGGACCGGCTCGATGACCGTGGTGCGGCCCGGCGCATTGAGACCTGCGAACAATACCGCCGACTTCACCTGCGCGGAGGCGACTGGCAACGTGTATTCGACCGGAACGGCATGGCGCGCGCCATGGATGATCAGAGGCAGTTTTCCGCCATCCGCCGCGTCGAATTTCGCGCCGAAGAGTTCGAGCGGCTTGATCACCCGCCCCATCGGCCGCTTGCTGAGGGACGCATCGCCAATACACGTCGCATCGATGGGCGTTGTGGCCATCAGGCCCAGAGCCAATCGAACCCCCGTGCCAGAGTTGCCAAAATCGAGCGGCGTTTCAGGCGAGCGGAAGCCGCCGGCACCGGTTCCGCTGACAAGCCACTCGCCGGGGTTGGTCCTCTCCACCTTGGCGCCGAGCGCTGCCATGGAGTTGGCGGTGTTGATCACATCTTCGGCTTCCAGAAGTCCGCGCACTTTCGTGACCCCGATGGCGGTGGCGCCCAGCATGAGCGCGCGGTGCGACATCGACTTGTCGCCGGGCACGCGGAGGCGGCCCTTCAATGCGGAACATCGGTTCGACGTGAGCGGCAGGGGCGATAGATGTGGAGCATTCATGGGGCCTCCCGTTACACGCTGGGTTCCGGCCTGTCACCATGCCGCAACCGGGGCTTTTGACAATCGCGCCGGGCCGTGGCATGGGAGCCGCCGAATTCCCAAGACATTGCGCGAAACGCGAAAGGATTGACCGTGGTCAAAGCCGAACTCGGAACCAAACGCACTTGCCCGTCCTGCGCCGCCAGATTCTACGATTTGCTGAGAAGCCCCATACGTCTGCCCGAAATGCGGCGTGAGCTTCTTGGCCGCCGCCATCCTGCCCTCGAAGGGCGATCTTCCGGGCATGGCCGCGGCGCCCGCGCCAAAACCCCGCAAGGTTGAGGAGGAGGATGCGCCCGACTCCGGTGAAGTCGAGCTTGTCAGCCTTGAGGACGTCGATGAAGGCGGCAAGGAAGATGACGAGACCGCCGGCATCGAGGATGTCGATCTCGGCGAAGAGGCCGCCGGCGAAGCCGACGAGGACGATACCTTCCTGGTCGAGGAAGAGGAGGAGGGCGGCAACGTCACTGGCCTCATCGATAGCGGCCCAGGCGGCGGCAAAGAAGGCGAAGAGGAGCCCTGATCGGCTCCAAGTTTCGCTTGATTGTTGTTGGTGCCGGAACTAGGTTCCGCCCGCTTCGCCGGACCCAAACCGGCGTTATCCGATGGCTCAGGGGTCATAGCTCAGTTGGGAGAGCGCTTGAATGGCATTCAAGAGGTCGGCGGTTCGATTCCGCCTGGCTCCACCAATCTTTTCAACGGGTTACGCTTCAACCGTGTTGGGGCAGAATGGCCCTAGCAACCATCTAGCAACCACAGTCGTTCTCACATTGTCGTGAATGAGATTTAGGGCGGCACTAACCCAGCCCCAGTTGTTAGCCGCGCCTTCTCTGTGGCCGCGTCAAGAACGCAACAGCATCGACACCGAGAGCGATTGCGAGCTTTTCGATCATATCGATCGTCGGCGATTTCTCTTCCCGCTCGATCTGCCCGACATAGTTCCGATTGATCTGCGCCTGATCGGCGAGCGCCTCCTGGGTGAGGCCTTTCTGCTTCCGCAAGATCCTGAGATTCCGGGCGACGACCTGTCTCAACTTCATTGCGACAGGCAGCCTCAGAACCTACTATAGTGCGACCTACTATAGTCGGTATTCGTGAGGCATCATTGATCGAAAGGCCGAGTCCGGAACTGCCTCAAGGCAGGCTGCGTCTAAGCTTCACGGTCGACGCCAGGGCCGGGGACAACGAGTCGTACATGATAGCAGTTTCGGATGAGAACGGTGTTGCTGTCCTAACCGCGCACCTGCCACGAGAACTTGTCGATAAGATCGTTCTCGCCCAAGCCGACGTCACGGTCGCACTCACGCTCTCTGGCGATGTCTACGCCGACCTGGATTCCATTGAGGATCATGTGCGAGTGCCAATAGCCATCGATGAACTGGTCGCACGGGCCGTGGAACCCAGAATGATTGAAGACGAACCTCAGGCCGACGCGCTGCTT
>JAAURV010000163.1 GCA_012032065.1 Hyphomicrobiales bacterium | reverse complement strand
GGCGAGGGCCGCGGCATCGGCAATGGTCTGCAGGCTGTTGCGCTTCATGACGAATGTCGCGCTATCGCTGGCTATTCCGAACGCGCCCAGCATGAATGGAGCCAAGGCGGCGAACGTGATGGCTGTCGTGCCGCGCGAGGTTGTCACGAACTTGGAAAGCAGGGCTTTCCAGCTCTTGGTATGTCCACGGATGGCTCGCATTTGGAACAATTGGAAGGATTCCGCCTTTGACCATGTGGCTCCGTTAGCAGAACCGCACTTTCCCTCTGCTACCATACGGGGTGGATTTAACGGACTCCTCAATGTTTCCGTTAAAATTGAATGCATGGTGCATGTCACGTGCGGAATTTTCACAAGCCGTTAGCCCTTTGGTAACCTTCAACGTCACTGCGAGCGGCCGCAAACCGGTGCGGTAACCATTGATGTGTACACAGACACTCTGGCACGGGCCCGGACTCATTCATGGCGGCGAAGCGGCACAGGACAATTGGCGGACGAATCGTGGCGGTGGTTTTCGCCTCGGTGCTGTTGGCTGTGGCGTCGGCGACGATCATGTCGCTATGGATGCAGGCCACACACCAGATAGCCAACCGCAAGGCTAGCATCGAAGGCGTCGGCATCGTTCTCGCGTCCGCGATCGGCGATCACATGAGCCACGGGCATGCCGATCATGTGCGCGACGTACTCCGCTCGATCGCGCGCTTGGCCGATGTGAGTTACGCAGCCGCCGCCACACCAGACGGAAAAATCTTCGCGGCGCTCGGCACGGCGACATTTCTCGAAAGCGACCTCGGTGTTGGAGATGCATCGACGCTGGCCCTTCTTAGGGCAGGGTCGATGCCGGTGGCGGTGGACGTCATAAACTCCGGCGGCAAAGTGGGAAAGATCATTGTCATCGCCGATCTTTCCGGCCTGCGCGCGAGCCTTTTGAGCGCGCTTCTGTGGACGCTGATGGCAGCACTTGCTGCCGCCATCCTTGGCATCGCCGTGGCGCTGCGGCTGCAGCGGCGGATCACGCAGCCGATTGTGTCGCTGACTGAGGCGATGCGCCACATCCGGTCGGTGCGTGACTACACCACAAAAGTCGAGAACCTGTCCGACGACGAAACCGGGATGCTCGTCGACAGCTTCAACGCCATGATGGCCGAGATCAACCTCCGCGACGATCAACTCGAGAAGCTTGCCTACTTCGATCCCCTCACCGGTGTCGGCAACCGCCGCCGGTTCCACGAAGACGTGCAGCAACTGGTCGGCAGTGGAAAGCCGGTTGCCGTTGTCTTGGTGGACCTGGACAACTTCAAGCAGGTAAACGATACCTTCGGCCACACGACGGGTGACGCGCTGCTCATGGAAATCGCGGCGCTCTTGCAGCGCGAGGCGCCTGCCGGAGCCAAGCTCACGCGCATGGGCGGCGACGAATTCGCCATTCTTCTCCCGGATTCGAAGACGAGGAAAAGGCCGACGCAGCGCTTGCGGCCATCGCCGCGAAGATGATTCATCCGGTTTCAATCATGGACCGCGAGATAGCCGCGAGCGCATCGTTCGGAGCGTGCCTGGCTCCACGCGACAGCAGCAATTCCAGCGAACTCCTTCGCAAGTCCGATCTCGCGCTGCACCGCGCGAAGAAGAACGGCAAAGGCTCGATTCAGTTTTTCCGCGCGGCGATGGACTCGGAGCTTCTCGAGACCACCGGACTTGCCCGGGATTTGCGCGAGGCAATTGCTGGCGATGGGCTGCATCTTCACTTCCAGCCGCAGGTCGACCTGGTCACTGGCCGCGTGGTGGGCTTCGAGAGCCTGGCGCGGTGGACGCATGCGGAGAAGGGCAACATTTCGCCTGGGCGCTTCATCCCGATTGCCGAGCAGTCGGGATTGATCTGCGATTTGGGTATTTGGGTATTGAAGGCAAGCTGCCGCGAGGCCAAGCGCTGGCTGATTGCCGGCCATCCGCGGCGTCACGTCTCGGTCAACGTGTCGGCAGAGCAGATCCGGCAGCCGGATTTCGTGGCCGCCGTCGAGCGCGTGCTGCTGGAGACTGAACTCCCGCCGTCGCTTCTCTGTCTCGAATTGACCGAGTCGGTCTTCGCCGAAAGCTCTTCGCGCGAAGTCCAGCGCATCCTCGAGTCGCTGCAGGGGCTTGGCGTACATTTGGCGCTCGACGATTTCGGCACCGGCTATTCGTCGCTCTCCTACCTGCAGAATCTTCCATTCGTGAAAGTGAAGATCGACCGTTCGTTTGTCTCGGGCATCGATCGGGATGGCCAGAAACGCGAGATGCTGGCAGGCATCATCAAGCTTGTGCACGCCCTCGATATGCTGACCGTCGCCGAAGGCTCGGAATCGGAGAGCGAAGTGCGCGTCCTCATGGAACTTGGCATCGACCAGGTACAAGGCTTCGCGCTGGGCCGGCCGAGCGCGGCCAACATGGCGATCGATCAAGCGGACAAACTGGACAGAGAATTCCGCGCCAAATTCGTTGCTGCCGTAAGGCAGAAGTCAGTGGCGTGAAGCATTTTCTCCCCCACGCTTCGCGTGAGCGGGAGATTCGGACGTGTCTAGTTCAGCCGCGACTTGATGGCGGCGATTGACTCATCGACCAGCTTGGCGCCGCGTGCGCCCTTGGTTGCTTCGGCCGAGAGCCGCGACGCCGCTTTGACCGCAAGTTCGGTCGCGAGATCGCGCACATCCTTCGTTGCTGCGGCTTCGGCCTGGGCGATCTTCTGCTCGGCCTGCTTCGAGCGGCGTTCGATGGTCTCGCTAAGCTTGCGGCGCGATTCGGCGGCGAACTCCTCGGCATCGGTCTTGGCTTGCGCCACGATATCGGCGGCTTCGCGTTCGGCTTCGCCGCGCTTGGCTTTGTAGGAATCGAGCAGTGCCTGGGCTTCCTCGCGGAGTTTGCGTGCTTCTTCCAGTTCCTTGGCGATCTTCGCGGCGCGGTCATCCAGCGCCTTGGCCGCCATCGCCGGCACCTTGAGATAGATCAACAGCGCGATGAAGAGCAGGAAGGAAACCAGAACCCAGCTTGCCGGATCGCCAAAGAACCCCATTGAGAACTCCTACTTGATCTTGGCAACGGCGTCCGCCGCGGCCTTCCTGGTGATCTTGGCGCTTGTCAGTTCGATCGCAATGTCGCGCGCGATATCGGCGGCAACGCCCTTGATGCCGGCGAGCGCCTTGGACTTGGCGGCGGAAATCCGCTTATCCGCTTCCGCGGCCTTGGCTGAGAGCGCCGCATCGAGTTTCGCGCGTTCGCCATCGATCTCGGAACCGAGCGCGTTGCGGTTTTCCTGAGCGATGCCGTTCGCCTTGGCGCGCGCGGCGGCGCGCGATTGCTCGTAGGCTTCCACGGCTCTGTCGGAGTCTGCCTTAAGCGCCAGCGCGGCTGCGAGGTCACCCTCGACGCTCGCCTTGCGCTTGGCGATGACGCCGCCCGTTTTCGGGATCACGATCCGCGACACGACCATGTAAAGCGCGATAAACGCGACCGCGAGCCAGAACAGCTGCGGCACCCAGGTCGTCGTGTCGAGCTGCGGCATGCCGGGTTTGGCTGCGTGCCCGCCTTCGGCGCCCGTCGTTTCGGTCGTGGTCGTGGCCATCGGTCAAACCTCGATTGCGGATCATCCGGCGCCGGACGTTTGTCCGGAACCGGCTTTCGTTTCGTTGAGCCGATCAGCCGAACAGGATGAGCATGGCGACGGCGAAGCCGATGAGGCCCGTCGCTTCGGCGAAGGCGAAGCCCAGGAACAGCGTGCCGCGCTGGCCCGCCGCAGCGGCCGGATTGCGGAGCGCGCCCGCGAGGTAGTTGCCGAAGATGTGGCCGATGCCGACACCGGCGCCACCGAGCGCAATCGCCGCGATGCCCGCACCGATCATCTTTGCTGCTTCAACGTCCATGGTCTTTCTCCCGATTTTGATGGTTGATTGGAATTAGTGATCCACATGCATGGCATCGCTCAGATACATGCAGGTGAGAAGCGCGAATACGTAAGCCTGGAGCACGGCGACCAGCAGTTCGAGGCCGGTCAGCCCCACCATGGCGATCAGCGGCAGCCAGCCGCCGGCAACGCCCAGCATGACGACGAAGCCCGCCATCACCTTCAGCATCATATGACCCGCCATCATGTTGGCGAAGAGACGGATGGAGAGCGAGAGCGGCCGTATGAAGTAGGATACGATTTCGATCAGCACCACGATCGGCAGCAACAGGGCTGGAACTCCAGACGGCACGAAGAGTCTCAGATAGCCGAAACCGTTTCTGATGAAGCCAATGATGGTGGCGCCGATGAACACGACGAGGGCAAGCGCCAGCGTGACGATGATGTGGCTCGTCACCGTGAAGGAGTAGGGGATGAGGCCAAGCACATTGGCGAAGAGAATGAAGAGGAACAGCGTCAGCACGAAGGGAAAGTAGGTGCGCGCGTTTTCGTGCAGCACCTCGTGCGTCATGTTGTCGACGACTTCGTACAGACTCTCCGCGATCGATTGCAGGCGCGTGGGGATCAGGTTCGCGGGCGCCAGTATGAACAGCAGCGCGGCGCAGACAACGGCGATTACCGCCCAGAGCGCGGAATTGGTAAAGGACAGAGGGCCAAGATCGATGATGTTATTGATCACGAACTGATGGATCGGGTCGATGATCTTAACTTCGCCGCCTTCGGTCGTCGCCACGGTCAATCCTCGTCATCATCTTTGACGGAAGGAGCGGGTGGCCCCTTGCCGCCGAGAACGTCATCGGCCTGTTTCGACTTGGAGAGACGCATTACGTTCATCACCCCCGCCGCCAGGCCCAGCGGCATCAGCGCCAGCATGATCCACGGAGCGGTGCCGAGATATTTGTCGGCCATCCACCCCAAGCCCATGCAAACGAGAAGCCCAGCAAGCAGCTCCGTAACCGCCCGCATCGCGAGGCCTGCCGCCGAACCCTCGGTCGTATCGGGTCCGGGTCCGGCGTTGCCCCGCCGCTCCTGAAGCGTCTTGTCCAGCCGCTGGCTTAAGTCCTTCAGCCGATCCTGCGATGGCTTATCGCCGGTATCACTCATGATCGCGCTCAAGAAAAAAGGCCCGCAGGCGGCGTCGAACACCCCCCAAAATCGCGCTCTTCTTAGTTTCGGGGCGGGATTGTGTCAAGAAATGGATTGGCGTTTCACATGTTGAAAACCTTGCGGAATAAGCCTTGTTCTGCGCTGCGGCAAATTGCCAGCCGATGGCGGCGCAGTCAGGCCAGCTTCTCCAGCGCCGCGACATATTTCTTGCCGGAGTGATCGCTGATGAGATCTCCTTTATAGGCAATCGCGCCGCCTGAAAGCCGGCTCGCGAGCAAGGACTTCAACGAGTCCGGGAGAGATTTGAGCAGAAACTTCAGATAGTCCGCCTCGCCGTTTTCGGCGAGCTTGCCATCCTTGCCAATCACATAAGACTCGCCGGCATGGCTGTAGTCGATATCCGCCACGGTGATTTTGCCCAGCGCATCGACGAGTTTGAGCGCAAGCTTCTCGACGATCGGCGTGTCGGCGGAGTCGCGCACGAGCTTTCTGAAATCGACCGGCACGCGCGGCACGATGTCGGCGCGATTGATGAAGCGGCAGATCGGCGTTTGCGATTGGCCGGCGATCAAGCCGATGCGCGGCTGGCCATAGGTGTAGCAGGCCGCCGCGGGTTTCTCGTGCAGCACCGCGGCGCAGGCCGCAAGCGCGCCGCCAAGGGAATGCCCGGCGAGGATCACGCGCTTATCGCCTGCGCCGCGAACCAGCCGGAAACCGCCTTCGCCGTATCGGACGCCGAGATCGCTTGAAGAAATCCGCGATGCACCTGGTGGTTCTGGCGCGGCTCGGTATCGATTCGAAAATCGGTGATCCAGTCCCAAAACCCGGTCTCACTGCCGCGGAATACAATGTAGCGCGTCGTGGCGCTGTCGGCTGCGAACGCCTGCGTGTCGACTTTCAGTTTGCCAAAGATGCTGCCTTCGCCTGTTTTTTCGGAAAGCGAGCCGGCGCTGGCGAGTTTCTGCGATTTGAGGTTTGCTTGGAACTCCTCGCTCTCGGGCTCGAGATACGCCCACTGTGCGAGCTTGGCGCAGAGCAGCGCGTCGTTGAAGTCGAACGGATTCTTCAGCTTGGCCATGGTGCACCTCGGTTTCGCGAGCGCCGCCAGCATGATGCCTTTGCGGCAAGCCGGAAAGGGGTCTGTGAGACGCCTCGCAAGTTTTTAATCAATCGATTGATTGATTACTTTTGGCGTGGTATGCGGGCTCATGCTCGATCGTCCGCCACGCGCCGCCCGAGGTTCCGCTCGGGATAAACTGCTTAACGCCGCCATCGATCTGTTCGGCAGCCGTGGCTTCGATGGCGTTTCGACCCGCGAGATTGCCGCCCGCGCCGGCGTCAACATCGCCGGCATCGCCTATCAATTCGGCGGCAAGGAAGAACTCTACCGCGCTTGCATTGCCCACATTGCGGGGTTCGTACAGTCGCGAATGGTGCAACAGGCGCTTGCCCAACCGGCATCTGATGTCGATCCTCGAAAGGCGCTCGAGACCCTGTGCCTGCGCTTCGCCCGCTTCATGGTGGCGACTCAGGAAATGGAGCGCTTCGCCCGCATGGTGGTCCGCGAGCAGATGGACCCGACGCCGGCTTTCGACATTCTGTATGATAGCGTTTTCGCTCCCATGCATGCCGGAGCCTGCGCGCTGTGGGCCAAGGTCACGGGCGGCGATCCCGAGAGTCAGGCGGTGAAGCTCGCGGTCTTCGGCGTTCTCGGCAACATCCTGATGTTTCGTATGGCGCGCGCGGGCGTGATGCGCCGCCTCGATTGGACGTCCATTGGCGAAACCGAAGTCGCGGTTATCGAAACGCAACTGCGGCACACGCTCGCCGCCGCGTTGTCGTCGTTTCGTTTGGGAGACGCATCATGAGTTTCATTTGCTCCATCGCAATTCTATCGTCGCTGTTGCCCGGCTGCCAGACCGATAGCGCCGAACGGTTCCCCGGTTATGTCGAAGGCGAGTATGCCTCGATAGCACCCGTCGCCACGGCGCGCATCAAGCAGGTGCGGGTGAGGCGCGGCGAGAAGGTAATGCCGGGAACAATTCTCGCA
>JAAURV010000162.1 GCA_012032065.1 Hyphomicrobiales bacterium | reverse complement strand
CCCGCTGCACCCACCACCGCACCACGATCCACGCATCACGCGGAACACGCCGCGCCCCGGCTCCAGCGCAGGCGTCGCCCGAACCGCGGCCGGCGTCCCGAGACTGCGATGCACGTCGGGCGGATTCTCGCGCGTGCTGATGATGGTCCAGCCCACCGCGACCAGCAGCACGGCACCACCCCAGTAGAAGGCGTACTTCACCGTGTCCGGAATCAAGCCCTCGCCCGCCGTGTTGGCGACGCCGAGCTGCTCCAGGATCCACGGCAAGGTGCTCGCCACGACCGCACCGACACCGATGAAAAAACTCTGCATGGCGTAACCAGATGCGCGCTGTTGAGTGGGCAACAGATCGCCGACATAGGCACGAAACGGCTCCATGGCCACATTGATCGAAGCATCCAGGATCCACAGCATGCCGGCTGCGATCCACAACGCGGGCGAATTAGGCATGACGAACAAGGCAAGCGTTGCGACCACTGCACCGCCCAGGAAATATGGCCGGCGCCGCCCCAGCCAATTCCAGGTGCGATCAGAGCAGTAGCCGACGATGGGCTGCACGATCAGCCCAGTGAGCGGCGCCGCGATCCACAAGATGGGGATCTGCTCCATGTCGGCGCCCAGGGTCTGAAAAATGCGGCTGACATTGGCGTTCTGCAGCGCGAAGCCGAACTGAATGCCGAGGAACCCAAAGCACATGTTCCAGATCTGCCAGAACGACAACCTCGGTCTGGGGCTCATGGCGGTGATTCTCCACGTGGCGCAGGCAGGGCTGCGCAAATGATGTAGTCCAGCGGACCGATGGACAGCGCATAGCTCCCGGGCGCCACCGGCGCCGGAGCGCACTTGCCGTACAAGGATACGAGCTGTGCCGTGCGTGGATCGATGGCAATACGCTCGCGCAGCGTGCGGGTTGCGGTATTGAACACCATCAGCAGCTCTCGGCCGGTCGCGGCGTCGATGCGCGAGAACGCGAACAGCCCCGCCTTGGCATAAGGATCGGCGGAGGCGATGTGTTCGGCCACTGCGCGGTCATCGGCTTCGATGATAACCAGGCTGCCAATCGGCGAATCCTTCTCGTCGGTGAAGGGGCCCGCCGCCTTCAGAGCGCCGCCCAGCCCTTCGAGGAACTTCAGATGATCCGGGCGCACCTCCATGCGTAAATTCAAATGATCCGATTTGTCCGTGCAAATCAGCGCAAACAGCATCGCCCCTCCTCACTCGTCTTCCAGACCAGCCCGCCGCGCCAGCAGTTTTTCGATTTCCGTTTCCGGATCCGAGCCATCATCGACGATTGCGCGAATGGCTGCAACAATTGGCATGTCAATGCCAAGGCCTCGCGCCTTGCGATGAGCGATCCCCGCCGTATATGCCCCTTCCACAACGCCTTTGGAAGCGGCGAGTGCGGCGCCCACACCCACACCCCCGCCAATGGCGAGGCCGAAAGCGTGATTTCGCGACTTGCCGCTGGTGCAGGTGAGAATCAGATCGCCGAACCCCGAAAGCCCGCGCAGCGTTTCGGGTTTCGCTCCCAGTGCGCGGCCCATGCGTTCGAGTTCGGCGAAGCCGCGTGTGATCAATGCGGCGCGGGCACTCTCGCCAAAACCCCGGCCGTCGCTGATGCCGCAGGCAATGGCGAGAACGTTCTTCAATGCCCCTCCATACTCGACGCCGGTGAGATCGCCACTGCGATATATGCGGAACTGCGGCCTTGCCAATGCAGACGCCCACTCCTCGGCCAATTCTTCATTGCCTGCCAACACAACGGCAGTGGGCAGGCCCTTCACCACGTCTTCCGCGAAACTCGGTCCCGATAGTGCGAGGCAGGGCGCATCGGGACGCACGTCGCGCACCACGTCCGACATGAGTTTGCCGGTTTCGCGTTCGATTCCTTTGGCGGCGATGATGAGCGGCGTTCCTTCTTTGAAGGCGAGCCGTGTCACAACCTCCCGCACCGACTGCGCCGGAACAGCGCCGACAATGACTTCGGCATCGCTGAGCGCAGCATCGTCTGGCGCGCGGCGCGACCACATGCGCGTGTCGTGGCCCGCTTCCCGCGCGGCAAATGCCAACGCCCTGCCCCATGCGCCATCGCCCGCAACGCAAATGCGGCGTTTCATGCCTTGGCGCCATGCTTGCCGGAACCGTAAGCCGGAGCCGATGTCTGATCGAGCGGCCAACGCGCGCGCGCGGCAACGTCGAGTTCGTCGGTCAACCCGAGCGCCAGCCGCTCCGCCCCCGCCCATGCAACCATTGCGGCGTTGTCGGTGCAGAGCGCCGCCGGCGGTACGAACAACCGCCAGTTTCGCTCGGTCGTGACTTCGCCGAAAACCTTCGCCAGCCTCTTGTTTGCCGCAACACCTCCGGCAACGCCAGCGCCGGCTCTTGCACATCGCAGGTTTGGGAAAACATCTCCATCGCCGCAGCGAGCCGGTGACGCATGGTGCCGGCCACCGCCGCTTCGAAGCTCGCGGCCAAATCGGCGATCAGCGTATCGTCGAGCTCGCCTGCCGCAAGCGCCGCTTCGCGCACCGCCGTTTTCAATCCCGAGAAGGAGAAATCGCAGCCCTTCCGTCCCTGCATCGGGCGCGGGAAGGAGAAGCGTTGCGGATTGCCCTTCCTCGCCCATTCCTCCACCTGCGGACCGCCGGGATAGCCGAGACCCAGTAGCTTCGCCGTCTTGTCGAAGGCCTCGCCCAACGCATCGTCGATGGTCGTGCCCAGCCGCCGGTAGCGGCCAACGCCCTCAACCGCCTGGAACTGTGTGTGGCCGCCCGAGATCAAGAGGAGAAGGTAGGGAAAGGACAATGGCTGCAAGAGCCTCGGCGTCAATGCGTGCGCTTCCAGATGATTGACGGCGATGAGCGGCTTGCCGTGGGAAAGCGAAATCGCCTTCGCCATTCCAAGCCCGACCAAAACCCCGCCAAGCAGGCCCGGACCCGCGGTCGCCGCCACGGCA
Organism: Hyphomicrobiales bacterium; assembly: GCA_012032065.1. Taxonomy (GTDB): domain Bacteria; phylum Pseudomonadota; class Alphaproteobacteria; order Rhizobiales; family Aestuariivirgaceae; genus Aestuariivirga. The sequence continues at coordinate 4,136 of JAAURV010000162.1, read as the reverse complement.
TCGATGCCATCGAACGAATGCCTGGCCTCATCCATCGCCTTCAAGATGATCTTGTCGAGATGCTCGATGTGAGCGCGCGCCGCAATTTCTGGAACGACGCCGCCATAGGGCGCGTGATCGGCCGTCTGCGACAAAACGATGTTCGACAGAATCTCGCCACGGCCGTCACCGCCTCGGCGCACCACCGCCGCCGCGGTTTCGTCGCACGAAGTTTCGATGCCGAGAATGCATGTTTCCGGAGGCATGGAATAAGCCGGTGAACCCTGCCATAAGTTGCGGGCCAAGCCTCTAACATCCGCTACCTCAGACAGCAAATGCCCAGATACCGAATCGGAACCCGCGGCTCGCCACTCGCCATGGCACAGGCTCGCGAAACAAGAGCGCGGCTATCCGTTGCGCATGGTGTGCCCGAAAGTGAATTCGAGATCGTCGCGATTGCGACGGCCGGAGACCGTATCCGCGATAGGCCGCTTGCCGAAATCGGCGGCAAGGGGCTCTTCACCAAGGAAATCGAAGAGGCGTTGCTAGAGGGCGCAATCGATCTCGCCGTTCACTCGATGAAGGATATGCCAGCGAAGCTGCCGGAGGGTCTCGTCATCTCTGCCATTCTGCCGCGCGAAGATCCACGGGATGCATTCATGAGTCTCGCCGCATCCAATCTCGCAAGCCTGCGGAATGGCGCGGTGGTGGGCTCCTCCTCGGTGCGCCGTACAGCGCAGCTCTTGCGGATCAGGCCCGATGTCAAAACCATTCAGTTCCGCGGCAACGTGGAAACGCGGCTGAAAAAACTTGCCGGCGGCCTAGCCGAGGCCACTTTCCTCGCCTGCGCCGGTCTCAACCGCCTCGGTTTGGCGGACAAGATCACCGAAGCCATGCCAACCGAAATGATGCTGCCTGCCGTAGCCCAGGGCGCCATCGGCATCGAGATCAAGCAGGGCAACGCGCCAATCCACCGCCTCGTCGATGCCATCAACGACGAGACATCGGCCACCGCAATCGCCTGCGAGCGCGCATTTCTTTCCGCACTCGATGGTTCATGCCGAACCCCGCTCGCGGGCCATGCGGCGCTCGATGGCAATAGCGTATCGTTTCGCGGCCATGCTTTGACCCTGGACGGCGTCCATTGCTTCGAAACCACCCGCAGCGGGACCATTGGCGATGCCGCCCGCATGGGCAAGGAGGCCGGTGAAGAGGTGAAAGCGCGCGGCGGCTCGCTGATTGCGTTCTGATGAAACTGATCGTCACGCGGCCGGAGCAGGATGCAGGCACACTCGCGGCTGCGCTTCAAGCGCGTGGTCATCACGTCATTTCAATGCCGCTGCTTCGCATTGAAGCCAAGAAAGACGTAACGATCCCGGACAAACCCTATGCCGCGGTTCTCGCCACCAGCGCCAATGCAATCCGGTCACTCGCCACCCCACGCGATTTTCATCACCTGCCCTTGTACGTTGTCGGGCCGCAATCGCTTGCCGCCGCGAAGGCTGCCGGTTTCTCCAACGCCGAAGCGCATGGCGGCGACGTCTCCGGACTTGCGCGATTCGTGGCGGAGACACTCCTGCCACGTTCGAAACCCCTTCTTTACTTGTCGGGAGCGGAAACATCGGGAGACCTCGCGGGATCACTCAGGAAGAAGGGTTTTGCGGTGGAGCGGTGCATTATCTACGATGCTGTTCCAGTCGCAACGATCGATCATGATGCGCTTGGGAACGCGGATGGCGTGCTGCTCTATTCGCCGCGCACGGCCCGCATCTGGAACGATCTCGTTCCCGATACCGTTGCCGCTTCCATGACCCACTTTTGCCTCTCCGCAAATGTCGCGAAGACCCTGCCCCAGTCGCGCCGCATTCTGGTTGCCGATAACCCCGGCGAATCCGCGATGCTGGCGCTGCTTGATCGGCGCACCTGAACCCGGTAGGCGAATCCGATGGCGAAGAAGAAACCCGAAACAGAAGACGATGCGGTAAAGCCGCAGGTGATCGACCTCGAAGCCGAGACGGTCATTGTCGAGCCGGAAGCTGCGGTGGATGAACCCGTACCGCCGCCGCCTCCGCTGGTGCGCAAGAAACGCAGCACTACTGGCTATTGGTTGCTTGCAGCGTTGCTGGCCGGCGCCGTGGGCGGCGGCTGGCTCTATCGCGATTACCTCTCGGCCTATCTCCCGACATCTGTGACGGCCGATCTGACCAATCGGATCGCCATCCTCGAAGCGCAAGTCAAAACCCAGAACGATCAGCTTTCGGGGGTCGCCACGGCATCGAGCGACTCGCAGACCAAGGCGGCGGCCGCCGAAAGTCTCGCCCGCGATGCTGCGTCGCAGCTTCAGTCGGCTCTGGAAAATACCAAGTCCACCGGCGAGCGCTTCCGAAAACTCGAATCCGATCTGGCCTCGGCGCGAACCGCCATCGAAGCCTTGCAGAAAATACCGCCGCCATCTTCGTCAGGTGGAACGGCGCCACCAGACTCCGCCGCACTTTCGGCGCTCACCGGACGGGTTGAGACTCTGGAAAAGGAATTGGCGAGTTTAAGGAGCGCCAAGGCATCGCCCGCTGCCATGGATACAGCAGCACTTTCTCAGGCCGCCGCCGATTTGAAAGCGAAGTTCGCGGCCGGCGCCGCCTACAAGGCCGAGCTCGACCGCGTGGCGCGAATCGTCCCCGCCGCTGCCGGCCTCGATCAGCTCGGATCGTATTCCGAGTCTGGCATTCCCGATGCCGCGGGCCTTGCCACTGAGCTCCGCGCCCTCATTCCTTCGTTGCCAAAACCGGATGCGGGTGATGAGAGTGCGGTGTCCGAAGGTTTCTGGTCCGCGCTCGGGTCCATCGTCACGGTGAGAAAGGTTGGCGACGTGGATTGGCAAGCGGTTGCAGCCTCGGCGGCAATCCTCGCTCGGGAAAACAAACTCGCTGAAAGCATCTCCGTCATCGACATTGCCGAAGGCGCCAAGCCCGCGGGCCTCATGCAATGGCGCGATCGCGCCGCCGCCCGCCTTCACCTTGAAGCTGCAGCAGCGGAATTCTCCGCCGCCATCGAACGCCAGCTCGCCGCCGGAACCCAGCAATGATCCGCTTGCTCTGGCGCTTTGGGCTTCTCGTTCTCGCTGCGATTTTGTTTGCATGGATGGCGGATCGCCCCGGCTCGCTTACCTTGCGCTGGCTCGACCGCGAAATCGAAACCTCACTTGTCGTGGCACTCGCGGGCGTTCTGCTCCTCATGGCGGCGCTCTGGTTTCTCTGGACGCTCCTGAGCCGGCTGTGGCGAAGCCCCCGCACCGCGCGCGAGTATTGGCGCTTTCGCAAAAGCCGGAAAGGTTATGAGTCACTTTCGCGCGGCATCGTTGCCGCGGGCGCCGGCGACTCGGCCGGGGCCAGCAAGCACGCCGGGATCGCCGCCTCTTCGTTGACCGGCGAACCGCTCGTCAACGTGCTGGCCGCGCAGGCCGCACAGCTTCGTGGCGACCGCAACGAAGTGCGCCGCATCTTTGCGGACATGGCCAAATCGCCCGCGACAGAGGCACTTGGCCTACGCGGCCTCTTCGCGGAGGCCCGCCAGGCAGGAGACATGACCGCCGCCATGGCCCATGCCGAACGCGCACTGAAACTCAATCCACGCCTCGCCTGGGCCTCGACCGCGATGCTGCAACTGCAGTCCGGCCGCAAGGATTGGCAAGCTGCTGCGAACTCGCTCGCCCAGCAGGCAAGATCAGGTCTCCTCAAGGACGGCGAGAGCGCACCCAAGCAAGCAGCCATGCTGGCAGCTCATGCGCTTTCGCTCGAAGACAGCGATCGCAGCGCCGCGATCGACGCCGCGCTGAAGGCGCACAAGCTCGATCCCTCGCTGGTGCCTGCGGCGCTCGTGGCCGCGCGGCTTCACATTTCCGGCGGCTCGGCGCGCAAGGCCGCGAAAGTCCTCCGCGCCACCTGGGCGCTCTCGCCGCACCCCGATATCGCCGCCGTGTTCGGCCATCAATCTCCGGGCGGCGGTCCCGAAGCCCGCTTCGAAAAGGTCCGCGATCTGGTGACGGAGAAACCGGGCGTCGAAGGCGACATCGCGCTCGCCAAGGCGGCGGTGGCGGCGAAGCGCTGGGACGTGGCGCGGAATGCGCTCTCCTCTTACATCCGCGAGCGGCCACAGGAACG
>JAAURV010000161.1 GCA_012032065.1 Hyphomicrobiales bacterium | reverse complement strand
CCACGGCGGCCGCAACCGCCGTGGCTGGATTCAGGTCCACCGTCGCGCAGTACATTGTTGGCGGCCCGGCTGCGGAACAGGGCGGCTTCTACTTCGCCTGCCGCTGGGGGCCAGCGACTGGCGTGGCCACGGCGACAAACCGCGCCTTCGTGGGACTCGGCAACTCGACCGCGGCGCCGTCCGATGTCGAGCCGTCAACGATCGCCAACATCGTAGGCATGGGATGGGATGCGGCGGACGCCAATATCCAGATCATGCACCGGGGTGCGGGCGCCGTGACCAAGATCGATCTGGGCGCATCCTTCCCCGTGCCCACGGCGGATCGGGCGAAGGTCTATGAACTGACCATGTTCTCGCCGCCGGGCACCACGCAGAGCGTTTCCTACGAAGTGCGCGAACTCGGAACCTCGAATGTGGCGGCCGGCACGATTACCACGAGCTTGCCCACCACTTCGACTTTCCTCGCACCCCGCGGCTGGATGAGCGTCGGCGGCACATCGAGCGTGATCGGCATCACGTTGATGAACCTCTACATCGAAACGGATTTCTGATGATGACTCTCGACCGCGACGTGGGCGCGCTGCAGGCGCGCATGGAGAATGTCGAAGCCGAGCTCCATGCGATCCGCAGCGACGTGCGCGAAATCCGCGACGCGCTGGTGACCGCGCGCGGCGGCTGGCGGACTCTCTCCGTGATCGTGGCGCTCTCCATAAGCGCGGGCGCCGCCGCCGCGAAGCTGATTCCGTTCCTCGACTTTCGCTGAATTTTCTCAATCATAGGAGACTCCCATGAAACGTGCCGGCATCCTGCTGGCGGCGCTGCTCTTTGCCGTGTCCGCCTTCGCGCAGCCGCCTCAATGCATCGCACCGCAGGCTTTCCTCGAGGCGGTGAAGCAGCGCTTTCCCTCGGCCGAGGTTCATGTGCTCAAGGGCAGGGAAGCGAAGGTCTTTCTCGCCGCGTATAATCAAATTCCTCCGCCTACGGAATTTGCGGCCGACGAGATCGTGATCGCCGCCGAGAGTAAAGGCACGGCCGGGATGAAGATGCTTCTCTTCTCGAACGGCTGTCTGGCGCGCGCCGGAGCGGTTCCGCGCGGCGTGGTGGCGCCCATTCTGCTTTCCATCTCGCGCGCGGGAGCTTGACAATGCACATGACCGAAGAAGGCCTCGCGCTGATCAAGCGCTTCGAGGGATTCAGGAGCGACGCCTATCGCGATGCGGTCGGCGTATGGACGATTGGTTACGGCCACACGTCGATGGCGGGCGCACCGCAGGTGACGCCCGGACTGAAAGTGAGCCGCGCCGAAGCAGGTGAAATTCTGCGGCGCGATGTGGCCAAGTTTGCCGAAGGCGTTGGCGCGCGCGTCATTCCCGATCTGACGCCGGCGCAATTCTCCGCACTCGTGAGTTTCGCCTACAATGTGGGCCTCGGCAATTTCGCCAAGTCGAGCGTGTTGAAGGCGGTGAACGCCGGCGACTTCGACGCCGTGGCGCGAAGGCTTCAGATGTGGGTGAAGGCCGGTGGCCGCACGCTGCCGGGCCTGGTGAGACGACGCGCGGCGGAAGCGGAACTGTTCGCCTCTGGCGACTCCGGCGAGCCGTTGCCGGGGCCGGTCGAGGTCAATCCCGGCAAGCCCGCGCGTGAGAGTACGACGACGCTTGCCGCCATCGTCTCGGCGCTGGCTGGCATCGCCACAACGCTTCTCCCCATCGCGCGGGAGGCCATCGACATCTTCTCCGGTCCCGCCGCGGCAATCGTGCTGATGGCGGTGATCGTGGCTGCGTCTTTCTGGATCGTGCGCGAGCGGCGGAAGAAAGCTTTGGAGGAGGGCATCTGACATGCTGCCGCTTCCCCTGATCGTCTCGGCGGTGGGCGCGCTCGTGAAGGGCCCGCTCTCCACCATCCTCGACCGCTACGTGGGCGACCTCGAACTCCGCCGCAAGCTCAAGGCCGAACTGGAGCAGGAGCTGGTATCGGGTTTGTCCAAAGAGGCGGAGCAGGCGGCCTCCGTCATCATCGCCGAGACCAAGAGCGAAGACTGGCTCACCCGCAACTGGCGGCCGATACTGATGTTGGTTCTGACGGCGCTGCTGCTGGTCGTGGGCGCTCTCATCCCCTTCGTGGAGCTTCTTGCCGGGCACCCCATCGCCTATCAGCCCCGCTGGCAGGCGCTTCCGCCCGAGTTCTGGAACTTTCTGTCAATCGGAATGGGCGGTTACATCGGGGGGAGATCGCTGGAGAAGATTGCGCGGGAGGTGATTGGGGCTAAACCTACGCCGTTACCGAAACGACGCTGAAGCAGGACGGTGAACCAGGCTGCTTGGCTATTAAGACAAAGGACATATCGGGCTCCAGATGTCGATGAAATTCAGAATCATCGACATGCCAGACCAAATGTGTCGATAGAATTCAGAATCATCGACATGTCCGACCGTATGCGCACGAAGGCTTCGAAGGCGGGTGGTTTTGCCTTGGGGTCAAAAATCTTCTGCTGCGAGAAATGCCGCGGGGTGGCCAAAGTGCCTTCATGGACGGGAAATTGGCAGCGTGGTTGACCGCGTTGGTGTTCGAGCCTATATTAGGTCAACAATATTGACCATTTTCTTTACCAAATGGTCGTGTTTTTGCTCACATCATGCCGCATGCAAGGGTAGTAGATTTGCGCCCTCAAACGTGCATTGATGCATAGATGGGGGCATCAACTGCGGTTGATGGAGGTAGCTATGAGTGACGTGATCAGGGTGATTTTCTTTCAGGATGGCGATGCGTGGTTGGCGCAAGGCCTTGAGCATGACATCTGTGTGCAAGCCGATACTCTTGACGAACTCTACGGGCGCTTTGAAGTCGCTGTCCGATTAGAATCTGAACCGAGCGGCAACCTTGACCATATTGGGGAGGCCCCGAAGCATTTTTTCGACTTGTGGGAGAAGCGGTCGGGCAGTTTTACTCCTCGTAACGCGAAGTCCGAAAGTTTCGAATTCGCGATGGCGGCTTAATGGCGTGGCCGTTGGGAGGCCACCCCACTCTTGCGCAGTATATGCATTGGGCGCGGGACCAAGGGTTCCGGTGCTTGTCGGGAGTACAGAGCGACGACTTCGGCAAACCTCATGGGTTTGTCAAAATCTTCAAAGACAGCGGGCCGTCGGTTGTTGTCGTGGGAGTTAAGCAGACAGAGCATCTTGCGCCAACCTATCTTGGCTATCTAAATCGCCGACTTGGGGTTCAATCGCCTTGGATTGCCGTTGATGCTCCAGAACTCGACCCGTAACAGGTAGCCGTACAACCGCGCAGCTATCCTTGCCCGGGTTCGCCCATCTTCTTTTCCGAAGCGACCTACTCACGTCTTGCACCAATTTGAATGTGTCGGCCGGTCGCTGCGGTTCAGCTTCTTTATGTCTATGACGTAGGCTATCACGTCACGTGTTTACGGGCCTTGCGTGGCTTCCAATCACGTTCAACATACTCTCGGCCTTGCCATAGCAATTTGCGCTTCGAGCCCTTTTTCGCTTCTCATACAATGTGCCAGAGGGTTGGCGCCGGTCCATGGCAGAAAACTACTGGCGTGGGATCCACTGGTCTTGTTGCCGATGTTGGCCGGATCGCTCTGGAGTTGACCAGGAGTATTTTCCGACAATTTCTCAACCCCGCCCGCTTGGCCAATGGGAAGCCAAAACTCTCCCGCGCCCGGTACAGCGTTGAATCCGTTCCGGTCCGTTCCTATCTTCTCTTTAAAAAACAACATTAATTCCCGTTCATCCGGAAAACTGTGATCTGCATCACAGTTTCGTTCATCCCCGGTTCAGCAACCGGAGGATACAAGGCGTATGAAAGGATGACTGCGAGCGTGCTTAGGGCATTTACATTCGTCGCGATTGCCGCGGCTGCATTGATTGCGGCCGAGCCCGCGCTTGCGCAAAACCGGCCCAACATCCGGCCCACGTTCCGGCCCAACAAGGTGAGGGTGATGCCGGTCAGGCCGCGTTTGCAACAGGTGCGGCCGCCGCTCCAGAATCTCGCGGGAATCAAGCCGTCCCAGGCCGCGGCCTTTGCCCAGCGCCAGATGCCGGGGGCGAAGGTCGTCGGCGTGAAGCGCTTGCCCAATGGCAATTATGCTGTCACTTTGCGCACCGACAGCGATGTGTCGCGCATTATCATCGACGGCCAGACCGGCTCGGCGATGTGAGGCGCGGCGCGATTTACGGATACGCCTCATCATGCGCCTTCTTGTCGTCGAAGACGATCCGGACCTGAACCGCCAGCTTGTTGGCGCGCTTGGCGATGCGGGCTATGTGGTCGACGCCGCGAAAGATGGCGAGGAAGGCCACTTCCTCGGCGACACCGAACCCTATGACGCGGTGGTGCTCGACTTGGGGCTGCCGGTGCTCGATGGCGTGAGCGTTCTCGAAAAATGGCGGCGCGCGGGAAAGAAAATGCCGGTGCTGATCCTGACCGCCCGTGACCGCTGGAGCGACAAGGTCGCGGGCTTCGATGCTGGCGCTGACGACTATGTGGCGAAGCCCTTTCATATGGAAGAGGTGCTGGCCCGCGTGCGCGCGCTGCTGCGGCGCAGCGCCGGCCATGCCACCAGCGAGCTCGATTGCGGGCCGCTCTCGCTCGACACCAAGAGCGCGCGTGTGACCGTGAACGGTTCGGCGATCAAGCTCACCTCGCTCGAGTTCCGGCTGCTCGCCTATCTCATGCATCACAAGGGCAAGGTGGTTTCGCGCACGGAACTGGTCGAGCATCTCTACGACCAGGACTTCGACCGCGACTCGAACACCATCGAAGTCTTCGTCGGCCGCCTGAGGAAAAAGCTCGGCGTCGACGTTCTCCACACGATACGCGGCATGGGCTACTGCGTGTCCGAGCCGGATAATGCGGGCTAACTCTCTCTCCACACGACTCATCCTCTCCGCCGCCGCCGTCGCCATCGTCCTCTTGGTCGCCGCCGCGATTCTTCTCGACATTTTGTTCCGCTCCGCCGTCGAGCGGAACTTCGATGCGCGGCTTGTCGCCGTTCTTGATGGCCTCACGGCGAATGTCGAGTTGGCCGAAGACGGTTCGCCCGGCATGCAGAACCAGATCGCCGACACGCGCTTCTCGATTCCAAGCTCCGGCTGGTACTGGCAGGTCTCGCCGCCGCCGGAGAAGCAGGCGGCAATCCTCGTTTCCGAGTCACTTCTCGAACAAGCGCTCGTGCCCGATGCCTCGCTCTTTGCCAATCGCGACAAGGATGGTGTGGCGAGTTTCTACCTCATCGACCCCACTGGCCAGCGGCTTCGCGCCATCGAGAAACGATTGAAGCTGTTCGGCGGAACCGATGACTATTCATTTCTGATCGCTGGAAACTTCGATGAGCTGAAAGCCGAAATCTCTGCCTTCCAGCGCACACTCTATCTGGTGCTGGGAGTTCTCGGTGCGGGGCTGCTGCTCGCCATTTTCGTGCAGGTGAAATTCGGCCTCAGGCCAATGGCGCGGATGCAGGAGAACCTGACCGCAATCCGCGAAGGAAAGGCCGAGCGCCTCGAGGGTAACTTTCCAACCGAGATGCAGCCCGTCGCCGAAGAGCTCAATCTGCTCATCCAGGCCAATACCGAAATCATCGATCGCGCCAGAACCCAGGTCGGCAATCTGGCGCATGCGCTCAAAACTCCGCTCAGCGTTCTCACCAACGAAGCACGCGACAACAAGGGGCCGCTCGCCGCCAAAGTAACCGAGCAGACGCAAGTGATGCGCGATCAGGTGTCGATGTATCTCGACCGCGCGCGCCGCGCGGCGCGGGCGCAGACGATAGGCTCCGTGACCGCGATCGAGCCGGTGCTGGCGGCTCTCGGCCGAACGCTCATGCGCATCAACCAGGACAAGGGGACAGTGGTCGAAATTGCCGTATCTCCGGATTTGAAGTTCCGCGGCGAGCGCCAGGATCTGGAAGAGATGGCGGGCAACCTGATGGACAATGCCTGCAAGTGGTCGGTATCGAAAGTGTCGGTGAAGGCCGAGCCGGCGGAGGCTGCCGATGGCCGCCTGTGGCTTGAAATCGAGGTGGACGACGATGGCCCCGGCCTTCCCGAGGACAAACGTGCCGATGCCATGAAGCGCGGCAGAAGGCTCGACGAAAGCAAACCCGGATCGGGTCTCGGTCTTTCGATCGTCGCCGAAACCGCGGCCATGTATGGCGGCAGCCTGAGACTCGATCATGCGGCTGGCGGTGGATTGAGATCGGTGCTGAAACTCCCGGCCGTGCAATAGGAGTCCGCCATGAGCGATATCGAGCGCAATAAGCGCAACGTCACCGCGTTCTACGACCTCATGTTCAACAAGAGCCGGCCGCGCGAGGCGATCGAGCTTTATGTGGGCGGGCGTTACACCCAGCACAATCCCGGCGTCGCCGACGGCAAGGACGGCTTCATCGCTTACTTCGAGGAGGCCGCGCGCGACTATCCCGGCAAGTTTGTGAGCTTCGAAAAAGTCATCGCCGAGGGCGACTATGTGGTGCTGCATTGCCGCCAGGAATGGCCGGGCGATCGCACCTGGGCCGGCATCGATATTTTCCGCCTCGACGAAGCGGGCAAGATCGTCGAGCATTGGGATGTGCTTCAGGTCGTGCCGGAGACGGCGGCGAATGCAAACGGGATGTTTTGAACGATCAGCCGGAAAAAAATTCTTCGTCCGGTAGGCCTCATTGCTGTAAATGCAATTTAAAACTGTGTTCGATTGGAGCTGCTCCAGCCTGCTCGCCCATGCCGCCGCGTCACGCCTATCTATAACTAGAATCTCATTGATTTTAAGTTTCTTGGTACGTATCCATTAAGCACTTGGGCGGCGGGGCATTGCGCTGCTCACAGAGCGGTGCATCTTCAAGAGTATGTACAACTTTACGTAGCTAGAAGATCGGTCGAGTGCTGTCCGCAGTTGCCCCCGGTCGCGGACATCACTTACCGAGGGGAGCGGATTCTTCGGAATCCGCTCCCGCTATCACGAAACCATGATCAGGCGGAGACCTGCGCGATCACCGGGATGCCGCGCTCGCGGTAGGGGGTGCGGCCGTAGAAGGCGCGGTAGCATTTCGAGAAATGCGACGGGCTGGAGAAGCCGCAGGCCAGCGCCACGTTG
>JAAURV010000160.1 GCA_012032065.1 Hyphomicrobiales bacterium | reverse complement strand
ATGATGCGGCGCTCTTCCTTGTATTTGGATTTGAGCTGGGCGGTGATCGTGTCGTGATCGCCGCAGGCCGGGGCGGCGGCGGTTTCGGCGGCAACGGCAAAAAGCGGGATCGCAGCGAGGGTTGCTGCAAGGCTCATCGAGCGGATCTGCGCAAACATTTTGGTTCTCCTTCGCTTGGCGGCAGGATTGCCGCTTTCATGTTGGCCACTTTGCGCTATCGAACCGGAACCGGCGCTGAAGGCCATGTTCAGTTAACGTTCATCGAGCGGCACTATTCCGCCGGCTGCGCAGTCTCCGGATTGTGATGCGATGGGGGCGTTCCGCGCTTCGCAAATTGCAGGCGTGACGCTAAGTTTGCATTCGAGACCCAGCGATGGAGGCCGACCATGCGGAAAATGCTGGTTATTCTTTTGCGGCATTCGTTTCAATTGCTTCGGCTTCCCCGCTGCGAGCCGAAGCGGTCGATCTCGAACTTGTGCTTCTTGCCGATTCGACCGGCTCGATCGGCGACGACGAGATCTATTTTCAGCGCAAAGGCTATGCCGATGCGCTGGCGCATTCGGATGTGCTCGATGCGATCGAAACGGGACGACACCAGCGGATCGCCGTCACCTATGTCGAATGGGGCGATATGACATCCCAGGTCACGGTCGTGCCGTGGACCGTCATTTCCTCCAGGGCCGATGCGGAGGGCTTTGGCCTCAAGCTCATGGATGAGCCGCGGCTGGCGCGGGGGCGGAATGCGATTGGGAGTGCCATTGCCTATGGGGCGAAGGAGATCGACACCAATGCGTTCGAAGGCGCGCGCAAGGTGATCGATTTTTCGGCCGACAGCGCCAATAGCTGGAACGGGCTGCCGCTCGCCGCGACCCGGCAGATGGTTCTCGACAAGGGAATCACCATCAACGGCCTCGCCATTCTCTGCCGCACCTGTTCGAGCGGAAGGCCGGTCTCCTACGATCTCGAAAAGGCCTTCGAAGAGACGATCATCGGCGGCGACGAAAGTTTCGTGGTCACCGCCGAGAATCCGCGGAGTTTCAGCATGGCGGTGCGGCGCAAGCTGATTTTGGAGATTGCCGGTCCAGCCTACGCGCCCGGCATCCTGGCGGCGCCGGACGATTTCATGCGTCGCACATACGACTGATCCCGCCTACAAGGATTTAAGGAAGGCGATCAGAGCCTCGCGCTCGTCCTTTGGCGCATTGCGAAACGCTTCTTTCGCGGCCTCCGCTTCGCCGCCATGCCAGAGGATTGCCTCGGCGAACCCGCGCGCCCGGCCATCATGCAGAAGATTGTCGTGGCCATTGACCATTGGCACAAGGCCAAGGCTCCAGAGCGGCGGCGTGCGCCATTCGCTGCCCGAGGCTTCGAACTCTGGGCGATTGTCGGCGAGGCCCGGTCCCATGTCGTGCAGCAGTAAATCGGTGAAGGGATGAAAGGTTTGTCCGGCCAATTCAGGCCGCGCGTGATGCCCGGCTCGCAGCGTTGGCATATGGCAGGATGCGCAGCCAAGGGCGCGGAACACTTCGCCGCCGCGCTTCACTTCCGGAGCGTCCGCGTTGCGCTGCGCCGGTACTGAGAGCGACGCTGTGTAAAGAGTCAGCTTCTCCAAAAACCCATCATCCATTTCTGGCTCGCCACCTGTTATCGCAGAACGGCACGATGTCTGCGCTTCGCTGCAATTTTCAATCCGATGCAACGAGGTCGTGAGGCCGATATCGCCAATCGCCGCCGAGGCATTCTGGTTGAGAAGATCGGGCTGACCTGCTTTCCAGCCGAAGCGGCCAATCATTTTTGCCTGCTGCGCTGAATCCCAGACCTTGTTGATACGTCCGGAAATACCGTCGCCATCCCTGTCATCCGGGTCGGTTAGCGCCCGCAGAGCAGCTTCGGGTACGGCCTCCAGAAGGCCAAGCCCGATTACCTGCGGAGCGACGCGTGGCGAGATCATCACATCGGCGGGCAGGGGGCCGTATTTCGTCTCCGTAATCCGGTATTGCGGCTTGCGAAGTGAGTAAGTTTCGCCATCGCCATAGCGGCCTGGCACTTCTTCATAACTCACCTCGGCAAGCCCCTCCGGCGCAACGCCCGCAATTCCCCGTTCGCTCAACTGATCGCCATAACCGGGAACAGGTTTCGGTCCGCCATGCGGGCCTTCACCAGGAATGCTGACACGCAGCAGCATGCTGTCCATCGGCCCTTTGCCGGCTGGCGGCGGGCTTCCACGCCCATCCTTGATGTGACAGCCGGAACAGGACACGCGATTGAACACTGGCCCCAAGCCGTCGAAGCTTTTCACCGATGCCGGCGCTTCGACCCAGTTGGTGTTGAACAGGCGGTTGCCGAAGGAGAAGGGGCGTTGATGCCGTCTGGGCGCATTGGGAACCTGAAACGAGAAGGCGTTCCGCGCCACAAGCGGACGCGTGGTATCGCCGCCAAGGGCCTTGCTTAATGGGATCGCGAGGAGCTGCTCGCGCAACGATGGTCCAACAGCTTCGCCGGCAAAAGCCGCGAGGCTCATGCCGGTCAAGACCAAGGCCAGCGAGAGAGACTTGGCGCCCATGCGCCTTATCCGGTTGGAATGAGAACGATCACGCCGAGATTGTTACCGGCTTTTTTAAGCTCGTTAGCGAGTGCTTGCAGGGATTGCACGGCGGCTTCCGCGGCTTGACGCTCGGGCGAGTCTTTCGCTGCCGCAAGCACGCCGTCCCACGGATCGCCGAGTGCCGCGATCCTGCTTTCGGCATCGGTCATGGCGGCGTCCACGGCTTTGGCAAGCCGCGGATCGCGGCTTGCCAGCAGCTCGCCAAGTTTAGTTTCCGTCCAGACGCGCCTTATGCCTTCGAAGTCGTGGACGAAGTCCTGCTTCGTCGTGTCCGAGAAACAGGAATGCTCGTCCTCTTGGTCGCCGGAGTCGAGAGCGACGGCGAGCCGTTCCGACATGAATTCGAAACCGGCCAGAACCGCCATGCCATTGACGATACGGCCCAAGGCTTCGCGCTGTTCGAGCTTTTCGAAGGTCTCGCGGTAGTTGCCGTTCGCGCCCAGCGCCCAGGCCTGTTCGAGTTTTTGGAGATCGCCGACCAATTTCTCAGCCGCAGCTTTCAGATAAGCGCGGCGGCGGTCGTTGTTGCCCTGGCCCGCAACATAATCGGCGTGTGGACGGTTTCCGGGGCCTTCCGCGGAGAGATCCTGGCCCCAAAGCAAAAATTCGATGGCGTGCCAGCCCGTGGTCACATCGGCTTCGTCGGTTTTCTGGTTTGCTTCGGTCAAAGTTGCGAGGTTGAGCGGTTCCTTGCCGTTGACGAGGCCTGCGCCGGGCTTGCCTTCGACATAGTCGACAAAGGTTTCGTTCATCGGCCAGGCGTTGATTTCGCCTTCGATGGCTTCGATCGGTCCATCGTAGAAGCGGAAAGTTTCGGTGCGGAGATAGGCTGGACGCGCCTTCACCCAAGCATCGCGTGCGGCTGCCAGACTTTCGGGGGTTGGTGCGTCGAGCAGGGCGTCGATGGCGGCTGCGAGCTTGTCGGCATCTGCTTTCGACTCCGCGTAACTCCTGTGAACGAGATCGGCGTAAGCTGCGATTTGCGGCTTTGCGTCATAGTTGAAGGCATTGGCATCAGTTGAGGACAGCGCATATATCGTTGGCGTTTCGCCGCTGCCTTCTCCGCCCTCGCCACCTTCACCGCCTTCGGCTTGCGCCTGAACTAACAAAGGCGATGCCGCGTTGCTGAGCTTTGCCGTCAGGGCTTGCGCCGTTTGTGCCCCTGCCAGTACGGCGACCCCCAGAGCGGTCCATGTTTTCAGCATTTTGGCCATTGTAACTCCATTTCCCGACTATTATAGTCGGTTATTAGCGTCTAATTCCGACTAAATCAATCGGAAATTTGGAGTTGTCCGTGCTTCTGCAAATCGCCGATGTCCTTTCTGCCGAAACCGTATTGGCCATGCGCCAATCCCTCGAACGAGAGGCAGCTTCCTTTGTGTCCGGCAAGGCCTCGGCCGGCTGGTACGCCAAGGATGTGAAAAACAACGATCAATCGGCCGGTTCCGCGGCGCAGGCCGCGATGGAGCAGGCGAAAGCAGCGCTTCTTGCCAATCCTGTGTTTCAATCGGCAGTCCGCCCCAAGGCTTTCGTCAAAACGCTGGTGTCGCGGTACAGGCCGGGCATGGCGTATGGCCGCCATGTGGACGATGCGTTGATGGGTGGTATGCGCACCGACATGTCGTTCACACTGTTTCTCTCCGATCCCGCCACCTACGAGGGCGGAGAAATAGTGATCGAATCCGCGGACGGAGAGAGCGATTTCAAGCTGCCCGCCGGTCACATGGTGCTCTATCAGACGACGAGCCTGCACCATGTCGCGGAAGTCACTCGTGGCGAAAGGCTGGCCATCGTCGGCTGGGTCCGGAGCTTTATCCGGAGTGCCGAGCAGCGCGAAACGTTGTTTGAACTGGATCAAGCAGTTGCAGGGCTTCGCCAAAACGGCGCGGAGCGCAAGCTGATGGATCACGTGCTGAAGGTGCGCAATACGCTGATCCGCATGTGGGCTGAGGATTAAACGGGGTGCGCGCCTAGAACCCCTCCCTTTTCGCCACGCATTCGTCTAGATTTGCATCAATCTGGTGCGACAACGGGACAGCGAGCGGCAATAAGGCGTCATGGCATACACCGACGACACAACGGTACTTGAGCCTCCGCGCGTTCATCTGGTGCACATGCTGGTGTTCACGCTCGTGGTGGCTATTCTGATCGCGGTGCTGCTTCCCGGCATGCAGCGGGCCTTTATGGCCAATCCCGGTCTCAATGGCGTGATCCTCGCCACATTGGCTCTCGGCATGATCTATTCCTACCGCATGGTCTGGCGGCTGTTTCCGGAAATCCGCTGGGTCAACGACTTCCGCAAAGCAGAGCCCGGCGCCGACCTCCTGGCGCAGCCCAAGCTTCTGGCACCCATGGCAACGCTTCTGGGTTCCAGACCCGGCGGCACGGTGCTGTCGCCGCTTTCGATGCGCTCGATGCTGGATTCGCTGGCCTCGCGGCTCGATGAATCGCGAGATCTGCTGCGCTACCTTGTCGGGCTTCTGATTTTCCTCGGCCTGCTCGGCACGTTCTGGGGCTTGCTCGAAACCGTCACCTCGGTTGGCGATGCCATCCGCGCGCTCGATGTCACCTCGGCGCAATCGAGCACCGTTTTCGAGGAATTGAAAACCGGCCTCGAACGGCCGCTGGCCGGCATGGGGCTTTCGTTCTCGTCATCGCTCTTCGGCCTTGCCGGATCGCTGATCCTGGGTTTCATGGACCTGAAGGCGTCGCAGGCGCAAAACCGCTTCTACACCGATCTCGAAGACTGGCTCTCGACCATCACCGATATCCGTCAGGGCGATGGGCAGGGCGCAAATCTTTCCAGCTACATCAAGCATGACATCCAGACGATCCAGAAGGGCCTCGATAAACTCGGCAAGCAGATCGACGCCAATGCCGCCAATGGCGGCGCTGCGCCGGAGTCGATGGAGCAGCTCGCCGGCGCCGTCGCAAGCCTGGTACAGCAGATGCGCGAGGAGCAGAAGATGGTGCGCCAGTGGGCGCAGACGCAGCAGGTGCAGCAGAATGAAATTCAGCGGCTTTTGATCCGCGCCACCGGGCAGCATGTGCCGCCGCCGCCGTCTCTTCGCGGGCGCATGCGCGCCGAGAGCGAGGAGTAAGCATGGCCAGCGCATTGTCGCGCAGGCGCGCCATGAGGATGCTCCTTACTGGCCGGGCTTCGTCGATGCGATGGCGCAGCTTCTGCTGGTCATCACGTTTTTGCTTTCCGTATTCATGGTGGCGCAGTTCCTCTTGGCGCGCGAAATCTCCGGGCAGGACTCGGCACTCGGCCAGCTTCGCTCGCAGATCGCGGAACTGACCGAACTTCTGGCGCTTGAGAAATCCGCCAAGAAGGACATCGAAGCAACGCTCGTGGCGCTTAGCGACGATTTCAATGCCGAGAAGGCCAAGAATGCGGATTTGCTTGCATCTCTTTCATCCGAAAGCCAGAGGGGAACAGCGGCTGGAACCACGATCAGCGGTTTGCAGACAGCACTCGACAAGGAGAAAACACTCTCCGCCGAAGCGCTCGCGAAAGTCGAACTGTTGAACCAGCAGATCGCGGCGCTGCGCCGACAGATCGGGCAACTCAATGATATCCTGACGGATGCGGAAGCGCGCAATAAATCGTCGGAAGCGCAGATCGCCGATCTCGGCAAGCGGCTTAACTCGGCGCTGGCGCAGCGGGTGCAGGAACTGTCGCGCTACCGCTCCGAGTTCTTCGGGCGGCTCCGGCAGATTCTCTCGCAGCGCTCGGACATTCTGGTGGTCGGCGACCGCTTCGTATTCCAGTCGGAAGTGTTGTTCCCCAAGGGCGCGGCCGATCTCAATGCGGCCGGACAATCGGAAATGACCAAGCTCGCCGATGCGCTGAAACAGCTTGAAACGGAAATCCCCGCCGATATTGCCTGGGTATTGCGAGTCGATGGACACACGGACAGCGACCCCATACTGTCAGCGCAATTCAAGTCCAACTGGGAACTGTCGTCGGGCCGCGCCATTGCGGTGGTCAACTTTCTCATTGCCAAGGGCGTGTCGCCCAAGCATCTCGTTGCCGCGGGCTTCGGAGAGTTTCAGCCACTGGAGCAGGGCTCGACCGAAGACGCCAAATCCCAGAACCGCCGCATCGAGCTCAAGCTGACGGAGCGGTGAACTGCAGCTTGGCGAGCTTGGCGTAGAGCGGGCTCTTCTTCATCAACTCGGCGTGCTTTCCAACGGCGGCGATGCGTCCGCCGTCCAGAACAACGATGCGATCCGCGTTGCGCACGGTCGCCAGCCGATGCGCGATTACCAGTGTCGTCCGGTTTCTCGTGAGCGATGACAGCGCCTCCTGAATGAAGGCCTCGCTTTCCGCATCGAGCGCGCTGGTTGCTTCGTCGAGCAGCAGGATAGGCGCATCGCGCAACACGGCGCGGGCGATGGCGATGCGCTGGCGTTGTCCGCCCGAGAGCGTAATCCCGCGCTCGCCGACAGCGGTTTCGTAGCCTTGAGGCAGTTTTTCGGCGAATTCATCGACGCGCGCGGCGC
>JAAURV010000159.1 GCA_012032065.1 Hyphomicrobiales bacterium | reverse complement strand
GCAAGTCGGCCATCGCCGACTCGATGGTTGTCGCCACCGGGCGCTCGACCCGCCATGTCGGGGCCATCGCCGAACAGCTGATCCAGAAGTTGAAAGGCGCGGGCCACCGCGATCTGCGCGTCGAGGGCTTTCCCAATTGCGATTGGGTGCTGGTCGATGCGGGCGATGTGGTGGTGCATCTCTTCCGTCCGGAAGTGCGGAGCTTCTACAATCTCGAAAAGCTCTGGTCCGAACACGCCCCGCAAGAGCGGATCGCAGTTTAGGACATGCGCATCTCGGTAGCCGCGGTGGGCCGTTTGAAAACCGGCGCCGAAAAATCGCTGGCCGCTGACTACTTCGAACGCACCCAAGGCCTCTGCCGCAAGGCGGGCATAACGAAGATCGCGATCACGGAACTCCAGGAGTCGCGCGCGGCGGAAGCGAAACTTCGTCTGGCGGATGAAGGAGCAGCTCTCGCCGCGGCCGTTCCGCCACAAGCCTTTCGGATCGTTCTCGATGAACGCGGCAAGGCGATGACCAGCGAAGCATTCACGGACTTGATCAGGAAGCGCCAGCAGGAAGCAACCGCGGACCTCGCCTTCCTCATCGGTGGCCCTGATGGCCATTCGCCGCAAATCCGCGATTCCTCCAATCTTCTCATGGCTTTCGGCCCCGCCACCTGGCCGCATCGGCTGGTCCGCATCATGTTGCTGGAGCAAATTTACCGGGCGGTGACGATTATGGTTAATCATCCGTATCACCGGCCCTGACTCGACCACTGCGGGGCCGCAATTTGACCACCAGCGAACCCTAATCGGAAATTCGTGATCAGCGTGACCCACGGCAGACAACTTTTTCCAGCCGCAGCCTGCCTGCTGGCGGCTTTCGTTGTCCCGGCGTGGCCGCAGTCCGCCGCGCCCGAAGAGGAACTGGGCAGCATCGAGCAACTGATCGAATCCTCTAAAGCCACGCAGGACCGGATCGCCGGAGACATCGCCGCCGCTCAAGCGGCCGAAGACCAGATCTCGCAGCAACTCGTCGACACCGCCCAGAGTATGCAGGCTCAGGAGGCCGCAATCCTCGAAGCCGAATCGCGCATCGCCAGCCTCAACGGCGAAGCCGAACTCATCCGCTCCGACCTCGCCGAAAACCAGGACGACTTGTCGAACCTGCTCGCCGGTCTTCAAACCCTCGAACAGAACCCGCCCCCGGCCCTCGTCGTGGAGCCCCAGGATGTTCTCTCGGCCCTGCGCGGCGCCATGCTCTTCGGCACCGTCGTTCCCGAGATGCGAAAAGAGGCCGATCAACTTTCCGGCAAGCTCGCCCGTCTCGATCAGGTAAAGGCCAACATCGAGCATGAGAAACTGGCGATCCGCGACGATCTCACGCGTCTCGAGACAACCCGCGGTCAGCTCACCAGCCTCATTGCCCGCAAGAAGCAACTGGTGAAACAGAACCTGGGCGAACTGGCCGCCGAGAAAAAACGCGTGACCGAACTCGCCGAAAAAGCTCAATCGCTGAAACAGCTGATCGCGGAGCTGGCCGAAGCCAAACGTCGGTCCGAACTCAAAGCCAAGCGCGAAGCAGAAGCGCGCGAAGCAGAAAGACTGCGGCAAATCGCGGCTCTCGAGGCCGAGCGAAAACGCGCCGAAGCGGAAAAACTGAAGCAGGCCCAGGCCCTGGAAGATGCCAGGCGCCGCCAGGAAGAAGAAGCGAAAAAGCCGCGTCTGGCCTTCGCTTCCGTGAAAGGCCGCCTGGATTACCCGGCCCAAGGCAAGATCGTCGCCCGCTATGGCGACGCCGATGGTCTGGGCGGCAAGCTGCGGGGCGTGGCAATCGCAACCCGGGGCGATGCCCAGGTGACGGCCCCCGCCGACGGCCAGGTGGAATTTGCCGGAGCTTTCCGCTCCTACGGACAACTCTTGATCTTGAACACCGGCGGCGGCTACCATGTGCTGATTGCCGGCATGAGCGGAATATCGGCCGAAACCGGCCAAACCCTGCGCGCCGGCGAACCGGTGGGCACGATGGGCTCTGGTTCATCTCCGGCTACACTATTAAGTGAAGAGCTACAGGACCGCCGCCC
This sequence comes from Hyphomicrobiales bacterium, assembly GCA_012032065.1. Taxonomy (GTDB): domain Bacteria; phylum Pseudomonadota; class Alphaproteobacteria; order Rhizobiales; family Aestuariivirgaceae; genus Aestuariivirga. The sequence goes on along the minus strand of JAAURV010000159.1, from coordinate 5,095 downwards.
GATCCTGTATATCGAATTCAGGAAGAACGGCGAGCCGGTCGATTCGGCTCCCTGGTGGATTGGTGGAAACAAGCAGGCGCGAGGATGATTATGAAAGCCTATGTCCGGAATTGCGGTTTGGTGTTGGCGGGCGCGGTCTCCGCGACGATCATGTGGCAGGCGTTCACAAACGCCACCGCCGCTTCGAAGGCCGACACCTACAAACAACTCAATCTCTTTGGCGACGTGTTCGACCGGGTGCGCGCCGACTATGTCGAGGATCCGGACGAAGCCAAGATGATCGAGGCCGCGATCAACGGCATGCTCAACTCGCTCGATCCGCATTCGAGCTTCATGAACGCCAAGAGTTTCCAGGAAATGAGCGTGCAAACGCGCGGCGAATTCGGCGGCCTCGGCATTGAGGTCACCATGGAGAATGGCGTCGTCAAGGTGGTCTCGCCCATCGACGATACGCCGGCGTCCCGCGCGGGCATCATGGCCAACGACTTGATCGTCAAGCTGGATGGCGCGGATATTCAGGGCCTCACCCTGAACGAGGCGGTGGAGAAGATGCGCGGCGCGGTCAACACGCCGATCGTGCTCACCATCTCCCGCCAAGGCCGCGATCCGTTTGAGGTGAAGCTGGTCCGCGACCGCATCCGCGTTCAGTCGGTGAAGAGCAACGTCGAATCGAATGATATCGGCTACATACGGATCAGTTCGTTCACCGAACAAACGCAGGAGGGACTCGACGCTGCGATTGCGAAACTGAAAAAGGACGCGGGCGACAAGCTGAAAGGCTACGTCATCGATCTCCGCAATAACCCGGGCGGCCTTCTCGACCAGGCGATTTCGGTATCCGACACCTTCCTCGACCGAGGCGAAGTCGTATCGACTCGCGGCCGTCATGCCGAGGAAACCCAACGCTATAACGCCCAAAAGGGCGATGCCAGCGACACCAAACCAGTGATCGTCCTGATCAATGGCGGCTCGGCCTCGGCGTCCGAGATCGTGGCGGGAGCGCTTCAGGACCACAAGCGCGCGACTGTTATCGGCACGCGTTCGTTCGGCAAGGGTTCGGTGCAGACCATCATTCCGCTGGGCACCCAAGGCGCGCTCCGCCTCACCACGGCGCGCTACTACACGCCCGCTGGCCGCTCCATCCAGGCCAAGGGCATCGATGCCGACATCATCATCGAGCAGGAACTGCCGCCGGAACTCAAGGGCAAGAACGTCTCCACCGAAGGCGAAGCGGGCCTGCGTGGCCACTTGACCAACGAGGGCGGCGGCGATGAGGGCGGCGGCTCGTCGGCTTACGTGCCGGAGGACCGGACCAAGGACCTTCAGCTCAAGGCCGCCATCGACATGCTCCACGGCGTCAAGGTGGTGACCAACGTCAAGCCGCCAGAGCCCGCGAAGAAGAGCGAAACCACCGAGGGTTCGGGCACCACGGCAAACTGATAGAGTTAACAAGCCGTTAACTCTTCTCCGGCGAAAGTCGCTGAATTAACGAATCGCTGGATCAGACGCCTTGATGCGCCGGGACGAACTGCGGCAACCACTCCGCAAAAGAGGCCTTTGGGAACGCCTTTGGGCGCGCCGTCCCTCGCTCTTGGCCGTGGCATCGCTCGTTGCCCTTGCAGGCTTCGCGGGCGCCGGAACCTGGCTCGCGCGGACACCCTATCCCTTCGCTGGCGAACCCATCGTCGTCGCCGACATTCCGCCCGCCGAGGAACTCAAACCGCATCCATCGACAAGCCCGGAGGCGAGGAAGCAACCGACCCGGCGCTCACAGTCGAAGAATCGGCGGCCCCAACCGAAGACGAGCAAATTGCCGGCGCCGCCGAACCCGGCGCCACGCCGTTGCAACAGGATACCTACCGCACTGAGGCTGCAATATTCGTTTCGCCGCGCCGCGCGCTGAAGCCAGCACCCATCGCCGCCATCATGGAGGTGGGCACCGTGGGCCAGCTTCCGCGCATCGGCCCAGGCGGCAAGAAAGCCATGGATCTTTACGCCCGCACCACGCCGCGTGGCCTACTCGACTCCGAACGGCCAAAGATCGCCATTCTTCTTGGCGGCATGGGTCTCAATCCCAAACTCACCAAACAAGCCATCGCCGATCTCCCGGGCGACATCACCTTCGCCTTCGCCCCCTATGGCACCGACCTGCAGACGCAAGTCGACAAGGCCCGCAAGGATGGTCACGAAGTGATGCTGCAACTGCCAATGGAGCCCGTGGGTTATCCCGCCACCAATCCGGGCCCCCGCACGCTGCTCTCCGATGCCGAAGCGCCCGCCAATCTCGAAGCGCTGCTGTGGCACATGAGCCGCTTTACCGGCTACACTGGTGTCACCAACTACATGGGCGGCAAGTTCCTCGCGGAAGCGCAATCGCTCCGTCCCGTCGCGACCGAACTTAAGAGCCGCGGCCTTATTTTCCTCGAAGACTCGACCGTGCCTCTGACCGTCACCGCCGAAACAGCCAAATCCACAGGCCTGCCGCTTCGCAAGTCACAGATCGTGATCGACGCCGATCCCAATCCCGCCAGCATCCGCGCCGCTCTCGATCTTCTCGAAGGCGAAGCGCGAAGCAACGGCTTTGCCATCGGCACCGGCAGCGGCTTGTCGGTCACCATCGAAACCGTCGCCGAATGGTCGAAGCAACTTCAGGAGCGCGGCATTCTGCTCGTACCCGTGAGCGCGGCTTACAAAGCCCGCCGCACCTGATGGCGAAGGCAAAGGGCGTCACAGCCTACCGTCCCTGCGTCGGCATCATGCTGCTCAATCGCGATGGTCTCGTGTGGATCGGCCGCCGCTTCGACAAGCAGAACGACGAAGGCAAGGGCCTGTGGTGGCAGATGCCGCAGGGCGGCATCGACGCCAACGAAGATCCAGCCGCGGCGGCGCTCCGCGAACTGCGGGAGGAAACCTCCGTCACCTCCGCCGAAATCATCGCCGAGTCGCCGCGCTGGTACACCTACGATCTTCCCGCGCACCTCATTGGCAAATCCTGGAAGGGCAAGTACCGCGGCCAAACCCAGAAGTGGTTCGCCGCACGCTTCCTGGGTGAGGACAGCGAAGTGAATCTCAATCCGCCGGGCCACTCCCAGGAATTCGACCAATGGCGCTGGGCAAACATGGACGAAGTCGCGGACCTGATCATTCCGTTCAAGCGCCAGGTCTACGAGCAAGTGATCGAGGCCTTCCGGCATCTTGGCGCTTGACGCCACAACACCGCCACATCGGAACCGCTGATTGCGCTCCATGAAGCTCCGCGGCATCCTTGTCTTGCTTTTCCTCGTTGTGATCGCCGGAGCTGCATATATCCTCTGGCCAGAGGGCTGGAACGCGCGAAACTTTCAGGCCGTCGTCAACCGCCAGCTTCAGACGGACCGCGAACTGCCGCAAACACCGCTCGCCGAGCGCCTCGCGCGGAAGCGCTTCGAGCTCGGCCAGCCCGTCCTGCTCCGCGTCTTCAAGGAAGAAGGCGAACTTGAACTCTGGCTCGAGCGCAACAACCGCTACGAACTCGCCCTCACTTATCCCATCTGCAATTGGTCAGGCGCGCTCGGCCCTAAGCTCAAAGAGGGCGATGGCCAGTCGCCCGAGGGCTACTATCTGGCGTCTCCGCGGCAGCTCAAACCGGACTCGCGTTACTACCGCGCCATCAATGTCGGTTTCCCCAACGCCTTCGACGCGCACATGGGGCGCACGGGATCCTTCCTGATGATTCACGGCGATTGCGTTTCGATAGGTTGCTATGCCATGACCGATGCGGGAATCGACGATATCTACAACGCCGTGGAAAGCGCCATGAAGCAGGGCCAGAAAGCCTTTGCCATTCACCTCTATCCCTTCCGGATGACCGCCGCCAATCTGGCGCGTCACGCACAAAGCAAGTGGCGGCCCTTCTGGGAAAACCTTGGCGAGGGCGACCGGTTATTCGCGGCATCGAGACAACCTCCCGCCACCGCCGTCTGCAATGGCCGTTATGTTTTCGCCGCCGCGGAAAGCGCGCTTCCTCCCAATTGCCGGAGGATTGCCGCGTGGTGATGCGCCATGTGATTTTCGATTGCGACGGGGTACTGATCGACAGCGAACCGCTTTCGATGCAAATCGATGTGGAGCTTCTGGCCCAGCATGGCGTCGTCATGAGCCTTGAAGAAGCGCACCGGCGTTTCGTCGGCCACACATTCGAAGCCATGGTGGAAAGTGTGGCGCGCGAAACCGGCATTCGCTTTCCAGCCGATCTTTCGGCGCAGAAAGACAAACGCCTCATGCAGCTCTTCGAGCGCGATTTGAAAGCCGTCGATGGCGTCGCCGATGTGCTGCGGATCTTGGACGCGAAACCCGGCATCGCCTCCAACAGCCCCCGCGGCCGCATCGTTGGCGCGCTGGAGCTGACCGGTCTCACGCCATTCTTCGGGGATCGCATCGCCACGTTCGAGGACGTTGCGCGTCCCAAACCAGCGCCCGACGTCTTCCTCGCCGCCGCCGCGCGGGCGGGAACCGTTCCCGAACTCTGCATCGTGGTCGAAGACAGCGCCACGGGTGTGAGCGCCGCCAAAGCCGCGGGTTGCCACGTGCTGGGCTTCACCGGCACTCATGCCGGCCCGGCAAAACATGCCGTGCTTCTCGATGAAGCCGGCGCCGATGCGGTCTTCGAAACCATGGCCGAGCTTCCGGCCTTGCTTCCGGACTTCGTTAAGCCTCGCAAAGGAAAGCTTTGACATTCGCCGCGCGAACGCCCATATGACCGTCACCGCGATGTGCCGACCATAGGAATACGTGAGGCGCGTTCATTCGCAGCCGTTCCGGCACAAAGCGGAAATCCAGACTTTCCTTTCACGTGGGATCGTTTCAGCGCCCACCAGCTTTGCGCGAATGTTCGCGTAAGGTCATTCGGACGTGGTTTGCGCTTGTCCCATTGTCCGAACAAAGAAAGAATAAGAACTTGAATTCCTTTTCTGAACTCCGCCTGTCGGAACCTCTCCTCAAAGCCGTCGCCCGCGAAGGTTACGACAAGCCAACGCCGATTCAGGCCCGCGCCATTCCCGCACTGCTGGAAGGCCGCGATCTGCTCGGCATCGCCCAGACCGGCACCGGCAAGACG
>JAAURV010000158.1 GCA_012032065.1 Hyphomicrobiales bacterium | reverse complement strand
GATTTTTTCCTATACGGACCAGTTCATCAAGAAGGAGGATCCGCTCATAGCGTTCTTTTGCGACGCGCTGGAACCCGCATGCATGGCTTTCCATCATAAGCGATTCGGGGAGATGTTCTCGTTGCTGGGCGGCTCTACGTCTGCGGTTTCTTCGCCTGTGGACAAGGTCGCATGGTCCTCCTCGATGGAGGGCCTCGCCAAGATCAGGCTCGAGGGAACCATAGGCCAAGTGCTGGACTACATGATCGAGTATGCGCATCCACGGCCGCCGGACACCGTGCTCAGCGCGCTTGACGAGGCCGCGGTCGACCGCGAAGCCCTGTTGCGCCTCGCCCACGACCTGCCGCGGGTCTGGAAACGCCGCAGCGACGGATGCCCGTGCCAAACAGCGGATCGTGCGCTTGCTGATCGAGGAGATCGTTGTCGATCTCGACGATAGCGCGGCCTCGCGGCTCACTGTTCTGTCAACCGCGGCCTGCGCGATAGCCGCCGCATCGGATTCGCTCGACAAAATTTCGACATCTCTGTTCCTCCCGGTCTCTTACACCATCGGCCAGTCGGCAGCCTCGGCGGTGGCGCTGCTCATCCTCATCGGCCTGTTGCTCCTCACACTGACGGGGCAGACAACCCAGCCCGAAGACAGGCCCGGAGCAAAACGTGCGACGTATCTTCACTGGGTCTACACGCTCGTTCCCGTCTACTGGCTGCTGCTCGGCATCGCCGCCCTTGCATTGATCTTCGGTTACATAGCGCTCGGCAATTTCATCGCCGGCCAGATCTTCAATACCTCCGTCGTCATCGCCATCCTGTTCATGCTGCACCATCTGGCCGACGCGGCGGTGAACGCGGCGATCAACCCGTTGAGCCGCTTCGGCCGCGCGCTGCGGCGCATCTCCGGCTTCGGTGAGCGCGGCATCGAGCGCGTCGGCCTTCTGTTCAGAACCGGCGTTGACATCCTCTTGGTTCTGGCGGGCTTGCCGCTGCTGCTCCTGCAATGGACGGTCACTTGGGTCGACTTCGGCTCCTTCGCCAACAGCGCCTTGTTCGGCTTCAAGATCGGCAACATCAACGTGTCGCTGTGGTCGGTGCTACTGGCGGTGCTGATCCTGTTCATCGGGTGGGCGCTGACCCGCATCGTCATCCGCTGGCTCGACCGCCGCATTCTGGCGGAAACGCGGATCGACAAGGGCGTCCAGGACTCGGTGCGCAAGACCGCCACCTACGTTGGCTATCTGCTCGCCGCCGTGTTTGCGCTCACCGCGGCCGGCATCGACTTCACCAACTTCGCGCTGATTGCAGGCGCGCTTGGCGTCGGCATCGGTTTCGGCCTGCAGGCCATCGTCAACAACTTCATCTCCGGCCTGATCCTGCTGGCGGAGCGTCCGATCAGAGTAGGGGACTGGATCGTGCTCGGCGCGGGCGAGGGGATCGTCAAACGCATCAACGTGCGCTCGACCGTGATCGAGACCTTCGACAACTGCTCGATCATCGTGCCAAACCTCCAGCTCATCGCCGAACCGGTCAAGAACTGGACGCACGACGATACCATTGGCCGTTTCATGGTCGCCGTGCAGGCCACCTATGACACCGACGAAGAACTGGTGAAGGATACCCTGCTCGAACTCGCCCGCTCCCATCCCAAGGTGCTCACATTCCCGGAACCCAATGTCACGCTGGCGCGCTTCGGCGGTTTCGGCATCGAATACGAGCTGCGCGGCAATGTGGCGGACGTATTCGAGGCAGCGCCCGTCGCCAGCGAGCTGCGTTTCGCTCTTCTCAAGATCTTCCGCGAGAAAGGCATCGTCATTCCGCAGGCCCCCGCCTTGGCGGTCACGCGGTGACGTGGTAGGCGGCAGCCATGCCCGATCAAACCAAATCGCCCGAAAGCGGGCTTCAATACCTGCGCCAGCTCATTGCCGAGTGGAAGCAGTCGCCGATGGCGGAGGCGCTCAACATGCGCTTGATCGCCGCCGATCAAGGCACCGCCACCTTCGAAGCCTTTCCCTCCGCGCAATTCTACAACCCGCAGCGCCGGATGCACGGCGGCTACGTCGCAACGCTTCTCGACTCGGCCCTGGGCTGCGCCGTGCAAACCGTATTGCCCGCTGATGAAGGTTACGGCACCGTCGAACTCAAGGTAAACTTCGTCCGCAAGCTGACGGCGGAAACCGGCCGCATTCTCTGCAAAGCCACCGTCCTCCACGCTGGGAGCAGAATGCAGACCGCCGAAGGCAAGGTCATGGACGAAGCCGGAAAACTCTACGCCCACGGTTCGGGAACCTTCCTGGTGTACCGGCCATGACCCCCAATGCAGTCGTTGCGGCCGGCAAAGTGCGCTTTGGAAATGCATTGCCGCTGTGTTTGATCGCAGGCCCCTGTCAGATGGAGAGCCGCGATCATGCGATGATGATGGCCGGCCGCCTCAAGGACATCTGCGGCGAGCTTGGCATCGGCCTCGTCTTCAAGACCAGCTTCGACAAAGCCAACCGCACAAGCCTTTCGGGCAAGAGAGGCTTGGGTCTCGAAAAGGCGCTCGCGGTCTTCGATGAGGTCCGGAAGGATTATGGATTGCCGGTGTTGACCGACGTTCACGAGCCACACCAATGCGCCGAACTGGCTCCGGTGATCGATATTCTCCAGATCCCCGCTTTCCTCAGCCGTCAAACCGATCTTCTCATCGCGGCGGCAAGGACCGGGCGCGTGGTGAATGTGAAGAAAGGCCAGTTCCTGGCGCCCCAGGACATGAAAACGTCGTCGACAAAGTGCTAGGCTCTGGGAACGCGAACGTCCTCCTGACCGAGCGCGGCGTCAGCTTCGGCTACAACAACCTTGTGGTCGACATGCGCGCGCTCCCGGTCATGGCCGCAACCGGTGCGCCGGTGATCTTCGACGCCACCCATGCCGTTCAGCAACCGGGCGGGCAGGGCACATCCTCGGGCGGCGACCGCGCCATGGTCCCCGTGCTGGCTCGAGCCGCCGTCGCCGTCGGGGTCGCCGGAATCTTCATCGAAACCCACGAAGACCCGGACCGCGCGCCCTCAGACGGCCCCAACATGGTGCCCTTGGATCAGCTCAAACCGCTGTTGGCCGGACTGCTAAGGATCGACGCCATCACGAAATCCGCCGCATTGTGAGTTTTCCCACAATCCGCTCCCAGATTTTGCCGTAGCCTTGGACTCGAGCCCCTCGACCGGGGGAGGCTCACCGCCATCCCGGCCAGCACGGACTACGGCAATGTGCTGCCGGGGTGGGGGCATCATGTCCGCGCCGGAACCTGCTCCGCAATCCGCCTGATCACTGCCGCTTGCCGGTCGATTTCGCTGTCGGGCATGGCGTCGTAGCAGGGCACCACGATCAGATCGCGCATCGCCGCTGCCGCGGTCACGGGCTCCAGCGCCGGACGATCCGGCGGCGCGGTTATGTGCTGCGAGCGCGGCAAATCCGACGCATCGAAGCCTTCGGCGCGAAGATCGTCGATGAACTTGCGCGGATTGGAAACCAGGAGCGGAAACACCCAGTAGTCATGATGCGCATTGGCCTGAGCCGGCAAGACGACCGACCCATTCAGCCGGTCCCGAAGCCGCTCGCCCTTCTGCTTCCGCCGCCGCAAGGAGTCGTCATCGAAACGCCGGAGTCTGCGGTCGAGCAGTGCCAGCATTGCCGCGGACGGCTGGAAGCGCAGATTCTTCGCCTTCTTGAGTGGCGCCACATCGCGCACGCGATCGGCCAAGGCATCCTCGTAGTCCCGGCCTTTGCGCCGCTGATACCGGTAAATCGCTCCCAGCACCGCCCGCGACGCCACCAGCTTCAAAACCATGAACTGCAAAACACGCTTCAGATGCTTGGCATTGGGCTGAACCGGATACGCCGATTGAATCTCGCGCATGCGCTTCCGCAATTCCGGATCATGCACCCGGATCAAGGCCCCGCCGAGCGATGTCGCCGTCTTGATCGGGCCGAAGGAGAACATGTTGATGTCCGCAACGCTGCTTCCCGGATAACTCTTGCCGTTGAATGCCTGGGCGTTGTCTTCGACCGCGATCAGTCCGCGCGACTTTGCCAGCGCGAAGAGCGGGTCAAGTTCGAGACGCGTTCCGAAGAGATGCGCCGCGACGAATACCTTGGAGCGCGGCGACAGCGCAGCTTCAAGCCGCTCGAGCCGTGGTCCCATGTGTTCGACATCGAGATCGACCGGCACCGGTACAAGCCCTGCATCGCGCACGCAGCGCACCATGCCTTTGACATTGAGCGCGGAAAAACCACTTCATCGCCAGGCTTGAGATCGAGAGCCTGGATCAGGAGATCGAAGCCCGACCTCACCGAATAGGCCGCGACGGAATCTCCGCCGGGAAAATAGCTCTCCACCTTCGCCGCCCACGCTTCCCGTTCCTTGGCGAAGACACCGTGAAACGCGCCGGCGAAAAGATCGCTCCAGCCGATTTTCAGTTGGGTTCTGACCCACATGCAAACACCTGTTTTCGGAGGCCCGCATAGCGCCAAAATGGGACACGCGCCAGCCGCTTGCCAATTGCCGCGGGCCAAGCCATAGAACGGCGCGTTTCTGGGTAGGGTAAGTTCAATGACAGCCATTCTCGATATCACGGGCCGCGAGATTCTCGACAGCCGCGGCAATCCCACGGTTGAAGTGGACGTAACCCTCGAGGACGGCTCGACCGGCCGCGCCGCCGTTCCCTCCGGCGCATCGACCGGCGCCCACGAAGCCGTCGAACTGCGCGATGGCGACAAGGCGCGTTATCTGGGCCGAGGCGTCACCAAGGCCGTCGCATCGGTCAACGGCGAAATCTTCGATGCGCTCGCCGGCATGGATGCCGAAGACCAGATCGCCATCGATCGCGCCATGATCGATCTCGACGGCACGCCCAACAAGGCCCGTCTCGGCGCCAATGCCATCCTCGGCGTCTCGCTCGCCGCCGCCAAGGCGCCGCCGATGCAGCAGGGCTGCCGCTTTACCGCTATGTCGGTGGCGCATCGGCTCGTACGCTGCCGGTGCCGATGATGAACATCATCAACGGCGGCGCGCACGCCGACAACCCGATCGACTTCCAAGAATTCATGATCCTGCCGGTCGGCGCCAGTTCATTCCGCGAGGCGCTGCGCATGGGTGCCGAAGTGTTCCACACACTCAAGGGCGCGCTCAAGAAGGCGGGCCACAACACCAATGTGGGCGACGAAGGCGGCTTCGCGCCCAATCTCCCCTCAGCCGAAGCAGCCCTCGACTTCGTGGTGAAAGCCATCGAACAGGCGGGCTACAAGTCGGGGAAGGAGATCTATCTCGGCCTCGATTGCGCCGCGACCGAATTCTTCAAGGCAGGCGTCTACGACTACGAAGGCGAAGGCAAGAAGCGCTCGATCGCCGAGCAGGCGGCCTACCTCGCCAAGCTCGCCAAGGACTATCCCATCGTCTCGATCGAAGACGGCATGTCCGAGGACGACTGGGACGGCTGGAAGATGCTCACCGATCTCGCCGGCAAGACCTGCCAGCTCGTGGGCGACGACCTCTTCGTCACCAACACCAGGCGCTTGAAGGAAGGCATCTCCAAAGGCATCGCCAATTCGATCCTCGTCAAGGTTAACCAGATCGGCTCGCTCTCGGAAACGCTGGAAGCCGTGGAAATGGCGCACAAGGCGGGCTACACCGCCGTCATGTCGCACCGCTCGGGCGAAACCGAGGATGCGACGATCGCGGACCTTGCTGTTGCCACAAATTGCGGCCAGATAAAAACCGGGTCGCTGGCCCGCTCGGACCGGCTCGCAAAGTACAATCAACTCCTACGCATCGAAGAAGACCTCGGGACGCAAGGTCACTATGCCGCAACGGCCATCCTCAAATCCTAAGCCGCCGCAGCGGTTCACATCGGTTCATCTGGCGCCTCGAGCTTCGCGGCGATCGCGGGCGTGGCGCTTGCCGCTTATCAGACGCTGTCGCCATCGTCGGCGCCGCCGCCGTTGCCGGTCCAGGTCAACGTGGCGCTTGCGCCGGAACCTGGCGCGGCTGTCGCCAAGACCGACACCGAATCCGAGATCAAGACGGCCGTTCGCGATCTGGGGCAGGGGGCGAGAGTTTCCGCGGCATTGCTCGATGGCGCGGAACAGCGCTACGAACTGAAGCGCCTCTTCGACCGCGACGGCGCGTCCTTCGTGACCCTTCAGGACCCGGACCGCGAGCTCAATGTGCTGGTGAGTTTCTCCCAATCCGGAACCATGCCGGTCACAGCCATCGAGTATGTTCCGCCCGCTGGCATCGATGGCGAGAAGCTTGCCACCGCCCTCGATGTCATGGTGCTCCCCGAAAACAAGATGGACGCGGGCCGCCCGGTCTTCAGCTTCTCCCTGCAAACCTCGCCCGGCACCCAGACCTTCGAAATCCCCGGCCACATGACCGGCAAAGCCATGTGGCTCCGCGTCGCCGGCAAGGACGGCGTTTCGCCGTCAATCGGCGACTTCAGAATCCTGAGCGAATCCGCCGCGCCATAGAACGCCTGTTCCGCTAGATGATCGCCGCCGCCACGTCGTCGAGCGTGGTGCGCGAGAGCGACATCGTCATCGCAGCCTCAGCCGCCTTGAGCGGCGTGGCGAGGATTTTCCCCATCTGCGCCGCGATCGGGCATTCGGCATTGGGATCGAGCTTATGCATGCGGAACACCGCATCGTCCTCGACCGCGCGGTAAACGTCCGCCAGCGAAATTCCCGCGGCTTCGCGCCCGAGAACAAATCCGCCCCCACGCCCCGGGACCGAGCGCACGAGCTTGGCCCTTTCCAACTCGCCCATCAGACGGCGGATGACCACCGGATTGGTGTGAACGCTGGAGGCGACCACCGTCGAGCATACCGGTCCCTTTCCGGCATTGCGGGCCAGAACGCTGAGGGCGTGGATCGCCACGACGAATCTGCTGGACGAAAGCATGGCCAAAACCTGCCGCTTAGATCGGCGTGTTTACCCCAAAGATCAAGCTGCCGGAAGGGAAGAACCGCTGCCCAAAACTTCACCCCTCCACGTTTCGCGTGGCGATAGCCCTAGCGTGGCGGTGACGAAAAATAGTCCTTGACATTCGTTTTAATCGTTCTACGTATGTTCCCCAGTTTGAAGAGGAACCCCATGGACTGGGACTTGGCGATGAATCGGAACCGGGATGCGCTTTTGCGCATCGTGGCTTCGTTGTTTGCCATGCTCGGACTTGTGGACGGTGCGGCCATTGATCGGATTCCGCGTGTGCTGCACAGCGCCATTCTGCGCATTCTCCGGCCTGCCG
>JAAURV010000157.1 GCA_012032065.1 Hyphomicrobiales bacterium | reverse complement strand
CGAGGCTCGCCGTGCCCACCTCAAGAGAAAATTGCAACTGTAATGCTAAGGCGGCTCGCTACGGCAACCGCGCAATCCGCTCCTCCAGCAGTTCGAAGAACCCGTCCGCATCCACCTGCCGCATCACTTCTGCATTGGGCTTGCGATCCGTCACCCGCCACCAGTCCACAACCGTCATCCCCATGGTGAGCTCCGACTCGCACTCGATCGCAACATTCACCTCGCGGCCCTTGAAAAGCTCCGGCTTCAATAGCCACGCGATCACGCAAGGATCGTGAAGCGGCCCGCCATCGGTGCCGTATTTGTGCTCGTCGAAACGCTCGAAGAAATCGAGCAGCGCCGCCACCGCCGGGCCTGACTTGTTCGCCATCTTCCGCAGCCGCTCCACGCGCTTCGCGGTGGTCAAGACCTGGTGCGTCACGTCGAGCGGAAACAGAGTGATCGGAATGCCGGACGTGAAAACCGCGCGCGCCGCATGCGGGTCCACATAAATGTTGAACTCGGCCGCGGGCGTAACATTGCCGCCTTCGAAGAACCCGCCGCCCATGGCCACAATCCGTTCGATGCGCCCCGCAATCGAAGGCTCGCGCGCCAGAGCCATGGCCACATTGGTCAGCGGCCCCAGGGCGCACAGTGTCACGCTGCCTGGCGGCTTCTCCATCAATGTCTCGACCAGAAAATCCACCGCATGCGCCTCTTGCAGCCGCATCGAAGGCTCGGGCAGCTCCGGCCCATCGAGCCCGGTTTCCCATGCACATGCTCCGCCGTCACCAGCTTGCGCAACAGCGGCCGGTCCGCGCCCGCATGGACGTGGGTGCCGGGTCTCCCGGCCAACTCGCAAATCTTCCGCGCATTCTTCTCGGTCAATGCCAACGGCACATTCCCCGCAACCGCCGTGATCCCCAGCACCTCGAGCTCGGGCGAGGCGAATGCCAGCAATATCGCGACAGCATCGTCCTGCCCCGGATCGGTATCGATAATAACGCTGCGCGCCATGCAAGCCCTCCAATTGCCGGCTCCGGCATAGCCTGCTCGTGAACCTTACGGTAGCCTCGCCGAGCATAGGACATATGAAGCGCGCGATTGATCCGCGAGAGCCTGTCCTGGACCCGATCCCGAATGCCCGCGGAGCGCGGGCCTCGAAGGACGGCAACAAACGGGATTCCAGAACTTTCGCAGGTGGAAATGCATTATGTCGAAAATAGTCCTTGACAGGGTGTTTTAGCATCTCTAGTAGTTCGCTGTTTGTTCTAAAAATGGAGGAAAGAACCACCATGAACTGGAACGGGGTCATCGAACACAACCGCGATGCGCTGATCCGCATCGTGGCGGCCCTGTTTGCCATGCTGGGGATTGCGGAAAACGCCGCCCCGGAGCGGATTTCCCGCGCGCTCAATAGTGCCATCCTGCGCATCCTCCGCCCCGCCGAAGCCGCCGTCCGCCGATTGATCGTCGCGGCGGCGAGGGGAATGGCACTCAAACCCCACAAGCCCCGGGCCAAGCCGGCAGGCAAGATCGAGCGCACGGGCAAAGGCGGCACCCGCCGTCCACCCTTCAGGCTCGAGGACTCTCGTCCGCCCATGCTGCCGCCGGTGAAGCGGGGGAAATATGCCAAGCGCAGTCCGCGGGTCATCGACCTCTGGGCCGCCGAGCGTCCCGATGTCACCGGGCGGACCATTACGGAAATCTTCGCCAAACATCACGCCCGCTACCTCGCCTCCCGGCCCGCCCCCGAACCCAAGCCTCCGCCGATCAAAGATGGAAAGGTCGACAGCACCCGCCTCCTGCGCCGGCTCCAGGCCATCAAAGATGCTCTGGAAGATTTGCCCCGCCAGGCCAAGCGCCTGCTGCAATGGCGCGCCCGGCGCGAGAAGATTGCCGAGAAGCGTCTGATCTACACCAACCCGCTGCGTTACGGCGCGCCGCCCTACGTCCACGAGAAACCCAAACACGAAGTCGAGGAAGTCCTCGAAGACTGCCACTGGCTCGCCTGGGAAGCGGCAAATGAGCCAAGGCCGATCGACAGTTCCTAAGCCCTTTTCTCTCGCTCCAACCCCTTCATCCCGGCGAAAGCCGGGACCCATCGATCCGCGCGCGCGATCCGCGAAGATCGAGCGCTTCCGTTTGCCCCAATCCATTTCAAAACCCCTTCTTCATCCTCCACCCGAACGGAGGGATGCGGCCGGGTGTTTGGCGAAACAAGTGCAACTCTGCCGGAACCGTTTGCGCTTGGCCATTTGCGATCATCATCCTCTCGGGAATCGAAAATTCCCCTTGCACAGAACAAAAACAGAACTTATACTCTGTGGACAAATCCAAGCTCCGGATGAACCTGAAACCGGGCGGGGCTATGGGTTTGAACGACGTGTTCGGAAAGCAAGGAGAGGCGACATGGCCGGATCTGTGAACAAAGTGATTTTGGTGGGCAACCTCGGCAAGGACCCGGAGGTGCGCCATACCCAGGACGGGAAAGCGATCGTCAGTTTCAGCGTCGCGACATCGGAAACATGGCGCGACAAGGCCTCGGGCGAGAAAAAAGAGCGCACCGAATGGCACCGGGTGGTGATTTTCAACGAGGCCCTTGCCAAGGTCGCGGAGCAATACCTGAAGAAGGGCGCCAAAGTGTATCTCGAGGGCCAGCTTCAGACCCGCAAATACACCGACAAGGACGGCGTCGAGAAATACTCCACCGAAGTGGTGCTGCAGAACTACCGCGGCGAGCTCACCATGCTCGACAGCAAGGGATCGGGTTCGAGCGAGGGGGCTGGTTACGGCGGCGGCGATTTCGGCCAGTCGAGCCCCATGCCGCAACGCGCAAAGCCCGCGGCCGCCTTCGCCCGCGAACTGGACGACGAGGTTCCATTCTGAACCGTGAAATCCGGCAGGTTGTGACAAGCATCACAGCCAATTGCCGGCTGGTCCGTCATGAAACCCTGAGTAGCCGCACCAAACCGCGGCTCGGGAGTGGGGATCATGACGCAAGGCACTGCAAACGGCGGTTTCGCACCACAAGGGATGCTGCTGCTTCTCGCCGCAACCTTCCTCTGGGGTTCGGGAAATGTCGCTCAGAAAGCCATTCTGGAAGTGGCCGGGCCGTTCACGGTTTTGAGCCTGCGCGCGCTCTTGGCCCTTGTCATCCTCCTGCCGCTGGCTTTCGTCGAGAAGCGCAGGGCGCCGCGAAAAGCCGCCAAAGCCGGATTCTGGATCGTCTGCGCCACATTGTCCTTCACCATGGCGCTCTTGCTGCAGATGTTCGGCGCGACCGAAACCAGCGCCACCAATCTTGGCTTCCTGATCAACACCAGCGCCGTCTTCGCGCCGATGGCGGCCTGGCTGCTCTTCAAAGAAGCGCCGAAAGCGATCGTCTGGATTTCCGCGCTTCTCGTGCTGGCCGGAGCCGCTGCACTGTCGGGTGGACAGCTGACGGACATCAACCGGGGCGACGCCCTCTGTCTGCTCTCCGGCCTGTTTTATGGCATCTGGATCGTCTCGCTCGGCCGCGCGCTGGAGCGCGAGGGCAACGCCGCGGCGCTCACCCTCCTGCAATACCTGCCTTGCGCGGTGGCAGGCTTTGGAATGGCACTGATGACGGAGACCATAGACCTCAGGGCCTTGGCCACCGTGCTGCCCGAGCTGCTGTACCTGGGCATCTTCGCCACGGGCTTGAGCTTCTTCCTCGCCGCCGAGGCCCAAAAGCGGGTGCCGTCGCCGGTCTGCGCGGTGGGCTACAGCCTCGAAGCCGTGTTCGGAGCGATCTGCGCCGCGATCTTCCTGGGCGAGGCCATGACCATTTTGGCCCTCGCTGGCGCGCTGACCATGCTTCTGGGCCTCGCCATACTCCAGTGGCCGATGCGTCTCGCCCGCGCCGCGCGTTGATTTCTTCAGCCCGCGAAGCGATCAAAATCCAGCCCATTCGGGCCGCATTTTTCTTCGCGATTTCAACCGCTTTTGATTGCTCTTCGCAGCCTCCCAAACTAATGTCCGGAACGCTCGAATCGGTGGTGTTGCGGGGTGCTTCACGCGCCTGATTCGGAGTTTGCCGATGCAGGCGTTTTGAAGGGATCCCGTGGCCGACAACGACGACAATAACGGCGTGCCGCCGCCCGCCAGGGAGGACGGTATTTCGCCCATCTCCATCGAAGAGGAGATGCGCAAAAGCTACCTCGATTACGCCATGAGCGTGATCGTGTCGCGGGCGCTTCCCGACGTGCGCGACGGGTTGAAACCCGTGCACCGCCGCATTCTCCATTCGATGAACGAGAACGGCTACGAGTGGAACAAGCCCTACCGCAAGTCCGCCCGCGTGGTCGGCGACGTCATCGGTAAGTACCATCCGCACGGCGACCAATCGATCTACGACGCGCTGGTGCGCATGGCGCAGGATTTTTCCATGCGCCTGCCGCTCTTGGACGGGCAGGGGAACTTCGGCTCGGTCGACGGCGATCCGCCCGCGGCCATGCGTTACACCGAAGTGCGCATGGGCAAACCGGCACAGGCGCTGCTCGAGGATATCGACAAGGACACGGTTGATTTCCAGGCCAACTACGACAACTCGGAAAGAGAACCGGTCGTTCTCCCCGCGCGCTTTCCCAATCTCTTGGTCAATGGCTCGGGCGGCATTGCCGTGGGCATGGCCACCAACATGGCGCCGCATAATCTGGGCGAAGTCATCGACGGCGTGATCGCGACCATCGCCAATCCCGCGATCTCGATCGACGAACTGATCGGCATTATTCCGGGCCCGGACTTTCCAACCGGCGCCATGATCCTCGGGCGCGCCGGCATCAAGTCGGCCGCGCATACGGGCAGGGGTTCCGTGGTCATGCGCGCCAAGGTCCACACCGAGGAAATCAGGAAAGAGCGCGAAGCGCTGATCGTCACCGAGCTTCCCTATCAGGTGAACAAGGCCCACATGATCGAGAAGATGGCCGAGTTGGTCCGCGAGAAAAAGCTCGAGGGCATCTCCGACATCCGCGACGAAAGCGACCGCCAGGGCATGCGCGTGGTGATCGAGTTGAAGCGCGACGCCATGGCGGAGGTCGTGCTGAACCAGCTCTACCGCTTCACCGCGCTGCAATCGACATTCAGTTGCAACAACATCGCGCTCTTGGGCGGACGGCCGGAGATGCTGACGCTGAAGGACCTGTTGCAGGCCTTCATTTCCTTCCGCGAGGAAGTGGTCACCCGCCGCACCAAGTTCCTGCTCACCAAGGCGCGAGACCGTGCGCATATCTTGGTGGGCTTGGCGATTGCCGTTGCCAACATCGACGAAGTCATCGCATTGATCCGCCGCTCCAAGGATGCAGGCGAAGCCCGCGAAGCCTTGATGGCGAAGGCCTGGCCCGCGCGCGACATGGAGCCGTTGATCGCGCTGATCGCCGATCCGCGCCACCGGCTGCAAGCGGATGACTCCTACAAACTTTCCGACGAACAGGCGAAAGCCATTCTCGATCTCCGTCTGCAACGCCTCACCGCGCTCGGCCGCGACGAGATCGCGGAGGAACTGGAGAAGTTGGCGAAAGAGATCGGCGACTATCTCGATATCCTACGTTCGCGCGCCAGGGTGATGACGATCATCACCGATGAATTGAAGGTGATCAAGAACGAGTTCGCGACGCCGCGCCGCACTGAGATCGCCGACAACGAGGGCGAAGTCGAAGACGAAGATCTGATCCAGCGCGAAGACATGGTGGTGACCGTGAGCCACGCGGGCTACGTCAAGCGTGTGCCGCTCTCGGCCTATCGTGCCCAGCGCCGCGGCGGCAAGGGCCGCTCGGGCGTAGGCATGAAGGAAGAGGATTTCGTGGTGAAGCTGTTCGTGGCTTCGACTCACACGCCGATCCTGTTTTTCTCCTCGGCTGGAATGGTCTACCGCATGAAGGTGTGGCGCTTGCCCGTCGGCAATCCGCAAGCGCGCGGCAAGGCGCTGATAAATCTGCTTCCGCTCGAAGCCAACGAACGCATCACCACGATCATGCCGATGCCCGAGGACGAGCAGAGCTGGGGTTCGCTGCAGCTCATGTTCGCCACCCGCTCCGGCAGCGTGCGCCGGAACGAGCTTTCCGACTTCGAGAGCATCAACCGCGCCGGCAAGATCGCCATGCGGCTGGAAGAGGGCGACCAGATCGCCGGCGTCGAAATCTGTTCGGCCAACGACGACGTGCTGATGACGACCGCCAATGGCCAGTGCATCCGCTTCTCCGTCGACGACATCCGCGTCTTCAGAGGCCGCGACTCGACCGGCGTGCGCGGCATCAAGCTCGAGGACGGCGACTATGTGATCTCGATGGCCGTGCTGCGCCATGTGCCGGCATCCGCCGAGGAGCGCGGAGCCTTCCTCAAAATGTCGCGCGCGGTTGCGGGCGAGGAGCAAGAGGCCCAAGCCAACGGCGACGAGGAAGCGACAACAGATACATCGCTCTCGCAGGAGCGTTACGCCGCGATGGGCGCCGCCGAGCAGTTCATCTTGACCATCTCTTCCAACGGCTACGGCAAGCGCACCTCGTCCTACGAGTACCGCATCACCAACCGCGGCGGCAAAGGCATCGTCGCGATGGCGGTGAACGAAAGAAACGGCCCGCTGGTCGCGTCTTTCCCCGTCGAAGAGTCGGACCAGATCATGCTGGTGACGGACGGCGGCCAATTGATCCGCTGCCCGGTCGCCGGCATCGGTAAAAAAGGCCGCTCCACCCAGGGCGTCATCGTCATCGACACGGCGGATGACGAACATGTGGTGTCTGTCGAACGGATCAGCGAGGAAGAAGAGGGCGAGGACAGTTCCTCTGCTTAGTCATCTTCACCCTGCTCCCGGCAGCGGAAGGTGATCTCGCTTACCCCCTCATCACTTGCAACCCCGCCAGTTCGAAGCAGCGCAGGTTGACGCGGATGCCGAAGTAGAGATTTTCGCCGCGCATCTCGTCGACGCCGGTGAAGTCCGCGCCGATATTGAGGCTGGCGCTCACTTCTTTCGCAAGTTCGGCGCGTTGCGCCGTGTCCAGGGCGTCGGCGAATGACATGCGGTAGACGACATCCGCCTTCAGCACTTCCTCTACCTGGCAGACCTTGGCGTTGTTTTTGAGATTCCAGACGACGGCTTCCTCGCACTGACCCTTCAGGTGTTCGTTCCGCACACGGATCAAATCGTCATGGGCGATCGTCAGGATCTTCATGTTGCTGAGCGCGACATTGACCTGCTTGACGCGGTTACCCGTAGCCTTCGCGGCCGCCGCGCCGAACACATCGGAGTTGGCGGAGAACGACTCGGAAGTCCGCGTGCGAACTGTCCGGC
>JAAURV010000156.1 GCA_012032065.1 Hyphomicrobiales bacterium | reverse complement strand
TCGGCCCAGCGCCCGGCGCGCGGCATCGGCACGCCGTAGCCCTCGCGCGGAACCGGCGTGAAATTGGTGATGAGCGCCACGGGCGGCGCGTCTCCGGCCCAGCGCACCCAGGCGAAGACGGAATTCTCGTGATCGTCGGCGATCAGCCACTGGAAGCCTTCGCCCTCGCAGTCGCGGCCGGAGAGAGCGGGAAGCGAGGTGTAGAGTCTGTTGAGATCGCGGATCAGATTCTGAATGCCCTTGTGCGGCAGATGATCAAGCAAATGCCAGTCGAGGCTCTTGCCTTCGCTCCATTCCTCCCAGGGCGCGAACTCCTGGCCCATGAACAAGAGTTTCTTGCCGGGATAGGCCCACATGAAGGTGTAGAAGGCGCGGAGGCTCGCGAACTTGGCCCAGTCGTCGCCGCCCATTTTCTTGAGCAGCGATCCCTTGCCGTGCACCACTTCGTCGTGGGAGAGCGGCAGGACGAAGTTTTCCGAGAAGGCGTAGAGCAGTCCGAAGGTCAGCTCATTGTGGTGATGCCGCCGGTGCACGGGATCGCGCGACATGTATTCCAACGTGTCGTGCATGAAGCCCATGTTCCACTTGAAGCCGAAGCCCAAGCCGCCGTTGTAGACGGGTTGCGACACGCCGGGAAACGCTGTTGACTCCTCGGCGATCGTCACGATGCCGGGATGCGCCGCGTAACAGACTTCGTTCATGCGGCGGAGGAATGCGATGGCCTCGGTGTTCTCGTTGCCGCCACGCTCGTTTGGAATCCATTCGCCGGCTTTGCGCGAGTAGTCGAGATAGAGCATCGAGGCGACGGCATCCACGCGCAGGCCATCGATATGATATTTCTCGAGCCAGAAAAGCGCGTTGTTGATGAGGAAGCTCTGCACCTCCGTGCGGCCGAAGTTGTAGATCAGCGTATTCCAGTCCGGGTGAAAGCCCTTGCGCGGGTCGGCGTGTTCGTAAAGCGCGGTGCCGTCGAAGCGGCCAAGGCCGAACTCGTCGGTCGGGAAATGTGCCGGCACCCAGTCGAGGATCACACCAATGCCAGCCGCATGCGCTGCGTCGACGAAGCGCGCGAAACCGGCGGGGTCGCCGAAGCGCGAAGTTGGCGCATAGAGGCCGGTCGGCTGGTAGCCCCACGACGGATCGAACGGATGCTCCGAGATCGGGAGCAGTTCGATATGGGTGTAGCCCATGTCGCTGGCGTAACCCACGAGATCGCGCGCCAGATCGTCATATGAAAGGAACTCGGCGCCGTCTTTCTTCCGCCAGGAGCCGAGGTGGACTTCGTAGATCGACATCGGTTTCCGCCGCCAGTCGCCCTCAGCGCGGCTCTTCAGATAGCCGCTATCCGTCCACTTGAAATTGTCGATCTTCGAGACGCGTGACGCCGTGTTCGGGCGAAGCTCCGCGCCAAAGCCGTAAGGATCGCTCTTCAGCGGAAGCCGGTCGCCGCCCTGTCCGATGATTTCGTATTTGTACTTCGCGCCTTCGCCAACGCCCGGAATGAAAATCTCCCACACGCCCGTGCCCTGCCGGAGCCGCATCACATGGCGGCGGCCATCCCATGAATTGAAATCGCCGATAACGGAGACGCGTTTGGCGTTGGGCGCCCATAGCGCGAAATGCGTGCCGGTTGCGCCTTCATGATCGATGATATGCGCGCCGAATTTGTCGTAGAGCCGGAGATGGGTTCCCTGAGCTACGTAGTAGTCGTCCATGGGGCCAAGGACCGGGCCGAACGAATAAGGATCAGCGATGCTCCATTCACCGTCCTTGTTCTTCGCCTCATAACGAAGCGGCTGCCGGTCCTTGAGTTTGACTGGTCCTTCGAACACGCCCCCGGGGTGAATTTGCTTGAGTTCGCCAACCTTCTTGCCGGCGAGATCTGTCGCGGTCACCTTCTCCGCGCCGTGAACCAGCGCCCGCGCGACGTAATCCTTGCCCGATTTGTGCAGGCCCAGAACAGCGAATGGATCGCCATGCGTCCCGTCCACAAGGGCGTCGAGTTCCGCTTTCGGTAACAGCCCCTTCGCCATGCACGCCACTCCCTTGAGCGCGAATTATGCGACGGACAATCCAGCTAGAGCAAGACCGGATTTCACCCGGCAGGGACGTTCCAGATGTCCCTGGCGTATTCCCGGATGGTGCGGTCGGCCGAGAACCAGCCCAGCCGCGCGGTGTTGTGGATCGACTTGGCGGTCCATTCGGCGGGTTTCTGCCAGACCTTGTCGGCGGTGTTGAGGGCCTGGGAATAGGCGGCGAAATCCGCCATCACCATGAAGTAGTCGAAGTGGATGAGCTTGTCGATGAGCCCGTGGTAACGGCCTGTTTCGCCTGGCGAGAATTGTCCGGAACGCATCGCTTCGAAGGCCCGCTGCAGATGCGGCGAGCGTTCAATCACCTCGCGCGGATCGTAGCCGCCTGAGCGCTTTT
The DNA here is from genome assembly GCA_012032065.1 of Hyphomicrobiales bacterium. Classification (GTDB taxonomy): domain Bacteria; phylum Pseudomonadota; class Alphaproteobacteria; order Rhizobiales; family Aestuariivirgaceae; genus Aestuariivirga. Next base: position 4,912 of record JAAURV010000156.1, on the reverse strand, counting down.
CCGCGACTTCTTCGGCGGTCAGGCCGAAGATAAAGACGTTGTCCTTGCCGGCATGTTCGAGGATCTCAACGTTGGCGCCGTCGAGCGTGCCGACCGTCAATGCGCCGTTCAGGGCGAGTTTCATGTTTCCGGTGCCGGACGCTTCCATGCCGGCAGTCGAAATCTGCTCCGAAATGTCCGCTGCCGGAACAATCGCCTCCGCGAGGCTGACATTGTAGTTCGGCATGAACACGACCTTGAGCAGGCCCTTGATGGACTTGTCGGCGTTCACAACCGCGCCCACATCGTTGATGAGCCGGATGATGGTTTTCGCTTCCCAGTAACTGGCGGCGGCTTTGCCCGCGAACAATTTGACGCGCGGCACCCAGTTGCCATCGGGATGCGCCCTGATGGCGTCGTAGAGCGCGATGGTTTCGAGGATCGCGAGGAGCTGCCGCTTGTATTCGTGAATGCGCTTGATCTGCACGTCGAACAGCGCCGAGGCATCGACGGTCAACCCGGTGCGTTCATGGATAAGTTGTGCAAGCCTCACCTTGTTTGCGCGTTTCACGCCGGCGAACTTTTCGCGGAACGCGGCGTCGCTGGCGAAGCGGTCCATGTCCTTGAGTTTCTCCGCATCGTCCAGGAAACCTTCGCCGATGGCGTCGCGGATGAGGCCGGTGAGGCCGGGATTGACCTGCTGCAGCCAGCGCCGCGGTGTGACGCCATTGGTTTTGTTGTTGATGCGGCCCGGATAGAGCGTGTTGAGGTCGCGGAACACGGTCTGCTTCATCAGGTCGGAATGAAGCGCCGAAACGCCATTGACGCTGTGGGCGCCGCAAAATGCGAGTTGCCCCATGCGCACGCGCTTGCCGTTGCGCTCGTCGATGATCGAGATCGACTCGAGGAAACCGAAGTCCGTCAACGCCTGCTCGTGCGCGTCGGCGATGATGCTGGCGTTGATCTGGTAGATGATCTGCATATGCCGGGGCAGCAATCCCTCGAACAGATCGACCGGCCAGGATTCGAGCGCTTCCGGCAAGAGCGTGTGATTGGTGTAGCCGACGGTGGCGCGGGTGATCTCCCAGGCCTCGTCCCATTCGATGCAGTGGACATCGACAAGCAGCCGCATCAATTCGGCAACCGCAATCGCGGGATGGGTGTCGTTAAGCTGGATCGCGGCCTTCTCCGCCAGATTGCGGACCGTTCCATACTCAGCCGTATGGCGGCGGAGGATGTCCTGCAGCGAGGCGGAGGTGAAGAAATACTCCTGCCGCAAGCGCAACTCATGGCCCGCCGGATTTGAGTCGGAGGGATAGAGCACCTGGTTGATGCTGTTGGCGCGGATGCTGTCATGTTGCGCGCCCATGTGATCGCCGCCGTTGAAGACGCCGAGCTTGAGCGGTTCCACCGCGTGGGCGTGCCACAGCCGCAGCGTATTCACCCGGCGTCCGCGCCAGCCGCAGACAGGCGTATCATGCGCGGTGGCGAGCAGCGTTTCGGCGGGAAGCCATGTGTGGACGATCGTGCCGTCCGGTTTTTCAGTGGTCTCGACGCCGCCGCCGAAGCCGATCTGATATGTGCGCTCATTGCGCACAAGTTCCCACGGGTTGCCACGCGCCAGCCAGTCTTCAGGCTCTTCCACTTGCATGCCGGCTTCGATCTTCTGGCGGAACAGGCCGAACTGATAGCGGATGCCATAACCGAATGCCGGAATGCCGAGGCTCGCCATGCTTTCCATGAAACACGCGGCGAGGCGGCCGAGACCGCCGTTGCCCAGAGCCGCATCGGGCTCAAGCTGCGCGAGCAAATCCTTTTCCTGGCCAAGCAGATCGAGTGCTTCGCGCACCGCTGTCAGCAGTCCGAGATTGCTCACCGCATCCCGCAACAGCCGACCGATCAGGAATTCCGCCGAGAGATAGTAGACGCGTTTTTCCTTGGCGGCGCGGGACTCGCGCATGGAATCGAGCCAGCGATGCACGACGCGGTTGCGGATGGCAAGGATGGTAGCCTGCAGCCAATCGCGCTCCTGCGCCGCCGCGGGATCCTTGCCGAATTCAAGCGTCAGGGCTTTGAGGATTTCGTCGGCGAGTGCGCGAGGCGTGGCTTGCGGAAGTGCGGGCAATGGGTATCGGGAACTCATGATGTCTGGTCGCTTCGGGGCTGGTTCATGGTTGCGCGGCGGGCGAATATGTAAATTCATCTGACATATGGTGGCGACACTTATGCTGCAATGCAACACAAATCTGCATCGCATTCTACCAATCTGATATCATTAACCTTTAGCCAAGCTTGCAGCCATTCACCGCGAGATAGCAGGAATAGAGAGATGTCGTTCCGCAGATGAAAAGCCGATTCTGTTTCGTCCCTCCGAAGGTTACGTTCGCCACCAATTCGGGGATCTTCAGCTTGCCGATCAAGGCTCCTCCCGGCTCGTAACAGTGGACGCCATCGGCGGCGCTGGTCCACAGGCGGCCGTCGCGGTCGAAGCGGAAACCGTCGAAGAGACCGGCGGTGCATTGGGCGAAGACCGAAGTCTTGCCCAGGCTTTTGCCATCGGATCGCACTTCGAAGCGGCGGATGTGTTTCGGGCCTTTCGGATTGTGGCTGGCGCCGGTGTCGGCGATGTAGAGATGCTTCTCATCGGGCGAGAAGGCGATGCCGTTGGGCTTGACGAAGTCGTCGGCCACGACTGTCACGTCTCCCGTGGCCGGATCGGCGCGATAGACATGGCAGGCGTTGATCTCGCTGTCGGCGCGGCCGCCTTCGTAATCGATCAGGATGCCGTAGTCGGGATCGGTGAACCAAACCGAGCCATCCGATTTGACCACAAGGTCGTTCGGCGAATTGAAGCGCTTGCCCTTGTGGCGGTCGGCGATGACGGTGATGGATCCGTCATGTTCCGTGCGGGTGACCCGTCTGCCGAGATGCTCGCAAGTAAGCAAGCGGCCCTGCGCATCGACGGTGTTGCCGTTCGAGTTGTTGGCGGGCTGGCGGAACACCGACACGGAACCGTCGGTTTCGTCGAAGCGCAGCATGCGGTTGTTGGGAATGTCCGAGCAGACGAGATAACGTCCGCCTGCGAACCATGCAGGGCCTTCGAGCCAGCGTGCCCCTGTCCACAGCCGCTCGATCCGCGCGTGCCCGACGAGGCAGGCGTTGAAGCGCTTGTCGATGATGTCGTAGCCGGTGCCCTCGGCTTGCCCGTAGAACATTCACGTCCCCATGTGTTTATGTTATCGTTAGCAGATCGAAGCCGCCGGGCAAGTGCGCCCCGGCCACACCGGAAAGCTTTGGCCCACATGACCGTGATCCCCTCCGTTCAGGAACTTGTCGACACTGTCAGCGTGCCATTCCAAGAGGCGCGCGCCATGCCGCCCAGCGTTTACACTTGCGAGAAATTCCTGGCGCGCGAGCTCGCCGAGATTTTCGCCAAGGACTGGGTCAGCGCCGGCCGCGCCAGCGCCATTGGTAAGCCCGGCGACTATGTGACGTTCGAGATCGCGGGCCAGCCGGTGTTCGTGATGAGGGGCGCAGACGGCAAGCTCGCCGCCTACTCGAATGTCTGCCTGCACCGCATGTCGACGCTGCTCGAAGGGTCGGGCAACCGCAAGCTGATCGTCTGTCCCTATCATGCATGGACCTACAACATAGACGGAACGTTGCGCGGCGCTCCGGCGATGACGCACAATGAAGGCTTTGATCGCGGCTGCTATCGCCTGCCGCAGATCCGCTGCGAGGAATGGCTGGGATGGGTGATGCTGACGCTCAACAAGGATGCGCCGCCGGTATCCGAGAGTCTTGCGGAAGCCGAGGCTCTCATCGCCGACTATGGCATGGAGACGTATGTCGAATCCTTCCGCGAGACTCACCTGTGGGACACCAACTGGAAGATTCTCGCCGAGAACTTCATGGAGAGTTATCACCTGCCCGTTTGCCACGCCGCAACGATAGGCGGATTGTCGAAGCTTGACGAAATGATATGCCCGCCGGGCAGGCCTGGGTTCAACTATCACACCATTCTCAAGGACGACCGGCTCAAGATTGCGCTGGCGCATCCGGATAACACCCGCATGGTTGGCGAGCGGCGGCGCACCACGTTTTTGCTGGCGATCTATCCGAGCCTGTTGATCACGCTGACGCCCGGCTATTTCTGGTATCTGTCGCTTCATCCGAGAGGCGTTGGCCAGGTGAGCATCGTGTTCGGCGGCGGGCTGTCGCCCGATTTTGCAAACTCGCCTGAGGCGCAGGCGCATTTCGCGCAACTGAAGTCGCTGCTCGACGAAGTCAATGTCGAGGACCGCGGCTGCACCGAGAAAGTTTACCGCGGCGCCTGCGCGGAGCGCGCGAAAGCAGGCCACCTCAGTCACCTCGAACGCCCCAACTTCGACTTCGCGCAATACATCGCATCGCGGGTGGGAGGGTTCGAGCGGAGCTTTTGATACCAGGACACGCTATCAGCGCGCCGCGCTTCCCTCCGGGCATGACTCATCGAATTGTGGGACCGGTGGTTCCGGACCTCGGCCTCCTGTTGTGTCCCCCGGAGACGAGGGGTGCGTGAGCGCTGCTCGACGCGGGGTGCGACTCTTGTTTAAAGTCGCGGAAACTTGCGCTTTGCAGCGCTCACGCCGGCAGGATGTTCACCCTGGCTGCCTCTGTCGGCTCCCCGGTTATGGGATTACGGCGTGAGCCCACCATCCCGGTTTGAGCCCGCCTATAGGGAACGGGTCCGTAGTAACCCGCCGGGGGCAGTCCAGGGGTCCGGGACGGTGAAGCTACGTAGTGCCGCCGCCGCAGACCTGCCCTCCCTTCCATCCAGGCTCACCGTCATGAGCAGGACCCTCGAGTGGAGGGGAGCGATGGGACAGATAGAACACGATAGGAACATTGTCAAGGGAGAATTTCGAGAAGTTTCAACTTTTTTCCTTGCCTC
>JAAURV010000155.1 GCA_012032065.1 Hyphomicrobiales bacterium | reverse complement strand
CCGTGCCCGCCGTTCCGGCGTCGATTGTGCGAATATCGGCTTTCATGACGCCCCTACTCCTTCGCCGGCTCTGCCGCGGCCGCCGCGGCCTGCGCGGTAAATGCGCCAGGCTTCGGAGCGCCATCGGGAAGCTTGCGCTTCACCGCATCGCGCACGGCAACCCATGCGCCTTTGACGCCCGGCACCGATCCCTTGACCATGATAAGGCCGCGTTCCTTGTCGGTCTTCACCACGACGATGTTCTGCGTGGTTACCTGCTCGGCGCCCAGATGGCCCGGCATCTTCTTATTCTTGAACACCTTGCCGGGGTCCTGACGGTTGCCGGTCGAACCAATCGAGCGGTGGCTGACGGACACGCCGTGGGTGGCGCGGAGGCCGGAGAAGTTCCAGCGCTTCATTCCGCCGGCAAAACCCTTACCCATTGTCGTTCCGGTCACGTCCACGAACTGGCCGGGCAAGAAGTGATCGACGGTGATTTCAGCGCCGACCGGAATGGTGTTGTCGGGCGATACGCGGAATTCCTGCAGCTTGCGCTTGGGCTCCACCTTGGCGGCGGCGAAATGGCCGCGCTCGGCTTTGGTGAGCCGCTTGATCTTGGGCACGCCCACGCCGAGCTGCACGGCGGTATAGCCGTGCTTGTCGGCGGTCTTGTGCGCAACCACCTGGCAATTGTCCACCTTCAGCACGGTCACGGGAACTTGCGTTCCTTCGTCCGTGTAAATGCGGGTCATGCCCAGTTTCTGTGCGATGAGGCCAGAACGCATCGCTTAACTCCTCGAAAGCCCGTTAGAGCTTGATTTCAACGTCGACACCGGCGGCGAGGTCGAGCTTCATCAGCGCGTCCACGGTCTGCGGTGTCGGATCCACGATGTCCAAGAGGCGGCGGTGTGTCCGCATCTCGAACTGCTCGCGGCTTTTCTTGTCAACGTGCGGCGAACGGTTCACGCAAAACTTCTCGATCCGCGTGGGCAGCGGCACGGGACCCCGCACCTGCGCGCCCGTGCGCTTGGCCGTGTTCACGATCTCGCGCGTCGAGGTGTCGAGTATGCGATGATCGAAGGCCTTGAGCCGGATTCGGATATTTTGACGTTGCATGTTTCAGGTCTCAGTTGTCAGTTGTCAGTGGTCAAGCTGTCAGAGGTCAATCTCTTGACCGCTGACTTCTGATCTCTGATTACTCCGTAATCTTCGCCACCACGCCCGCGCCCACCGTGCGGCCGCCTTCGCGGATGGCGAAGCGGAGTTTTTCCTCCATGGCGATCGGCGTGATCAGTTCGACATCGAAGGAGATGTTGTCGCCCGGCATCACCATCTCGGTGCCTTCGGGAAGCGTCACAACGCCGGTCACGTCGGTGGTGCGGAAGTAGAATTGCGGACGGTAGTTGGCGAAGAACGGCGTATGACGGCCACCCTCTTCCTTGGTGAGGATGTAGGCTTCCGCCTTGAACTTCTTGTGCGGCTTGACCGAACCCGGCTTGCACAGGACCTGCCCGCGCTCCACGCCTTCGCGGTCGATGCCGCGCAGCAGTGCCCCGACGTTGTCGCCAGCCTCGCCGCTATCCAGCAGCTTGCGGAACATCTCGACGCCCGTCACCGTGGTCTTCACCGTGTCGCGGATGCCGACAATCTCGACTTCCTCGCCAACCTTGACAATGCCACGCTCGATCCGGCCCGTCACAACCGTGCCGCGGCCGGAGATCGAAAACACGTCTTCGATCGGCATCAGGAACGGCTGATCCTTCGGACGGTCGGGCTGCGGGATGTACTCGTCGACAGCCGCCATCAGCTTCAGAACCGCGTCACGGCCGATCTCAGGCGTCTTGCCTTCCAGCGCCGCAAGTGCCGAGCCCTTGATGATCGGGATCTTGTCGCCCGGGAACTGATACGAGGAAAGCAGCTCGCGCACTTCCATCTCGACCAGTTCGATCAACTCCGGATCGTCAACCATGTCGACCTTGTTCATGAACACGACCAGTGCCGGAACGCCCACCTGCCTTGCCAGCAGAATGTGTTCCCGCGTCTGCGGCATCGGGCCGTCGGCGGCCGAGACCACCAGGATCGCGCCATCCATCTGTGCCGCGCCGGTGATCATGTTCTTCACATAGTCGGCATGGCCCGGGCAATCGACATGCGCATAGTGCCGCGCCTTGGTCTGATACTCCACATGCGCGGTATTGATCGTGATGCCGCGGGCTTTTTCTTCCGGCGCTTTGTCGATCTGGTCATAGGCCGTATAGGTGGCCCCGCCGGTCTCGGCCAAAACCTTGGTGATCGCCGCCGTCAGCGACGTCTTGCCATGATCCACATGCCCAATCGTGCCGATATTGCAATGCGGCTTGTCGCGGTTGAATTTCTCTTTGGCCATCGGAGCTCTCCGTTTGCTTTAGGCGTACTTCTTTTGGACTTCCTGGGCCACCGCCGTGGGGACCTGGTCGTAGTGATCGAACTGCATGGTGTAGGATGCGCGGCCCTGGCTCATCGAGCGCAGGTTATTGATGTAGCCGAACATGTTGGCGAGCGGCACCATCGCAGCGATGATCTGCGCGTTGCCGCGCATCGTCGTGCCGGCGATCTGGCCGCGCCGCGAGTTGAGATCGCCGATGACGCCGCCGAAATAATCTTCCGGCGTCGTGACCTCGACCTTCATGATCGGTTCGAGCAGCACGGAACCGGCTTTCTGCAAGCCTTCGCGAAGGGCCGCGCGCGCCGCGATTTCGAATGCGATCGCCGACGAGTCGACTTCGTGATATGCGCCGTCGGTCAGCGCGATCTTGACGTCGACAACCGGGAAGCCAGCGAGAACGCCAGACGTCATTACCGAGTTGAGGCCCTTTTCGACGCCGGGGATGTATTCCTTCGGCACCGTGCCGCCGACGACTTTCGACTCGAATTCGTAACCCTTGCCCTTTTCGTTGGGCTCGATCTCGAGAATGACGCGGGCGAACTGCCCCGTGCCGCCCGTCTGTTTCTTGTGGGTGTAATCGATCTCCGTGGCGCGCGTGATGGTTTCGCGATAAGCCACCTGCGGCGCGCCGACGGCGACTTCAACCTTGTGGGTGCGCTTGAGGATATCGACCTTGATGTCGAGGTGAAGCTCGCCCATGCCCTTGATGATGGTCTCGCCCGACTCGCTGTCGGTTGTGACGCGGAAGGAGGGGTCTTCGGCCGCCAGCTTGTAGAGCGCCACCGCCATCTTCTCCTGGTCGGCCTTGGTCTTGGGCTCGACCTTCATTTCGATGACGGGATCGGGGAATTCCATCTTTTCCAGGATCACCGGTTTCGCGGGATCGCAGAGCGTATCGCCGGTGCGGGTTTCCTTGAGTCCGACCAGCGCCACGATGTCGCCCGCATGAGCTTCCGAGATTTCCTCGCGGTTGTTGGCGTGCATGAGAACCATGCGGCCGACGCGTTCGGATTTTTCGCGGGTGGAGTTGAGCAGGCCCGTACCCTTGGCGAGCGTGCCGGAATAGATGCGGCAGAAGGTCAGAACGCCGTACTGGTCGTCCATCAGCTTGAAGGCGAGCAGCGAAAGCGGCTCATTATCGCCAGCCTTGCGCACCGTCTCTTCGCCGGTCTTGCCGTCGATGCCCTTGATGGACGGACGGTCGAGCGGCGAGGGCAGATAATCAACCACGGCGTCAAGAAGCGGTTGTACGCCCTTGTTTTTGAAAGCGGAACCGCAAAGCACCGGAAAGAACGCGCCGTTGATCACCGCCTTGCGGAGCAGCTTCTTGATGGTCTCGTTGGAGATTTCCTTGCCATTGAGAAAATCCTCCGTCGCCTGGTCGTCGAGCTCGGCGCAGGCCTCGATCATCTCGTTGCGCGCCGTGACGGCTGCATCAACAAGGCCGGCCGGGATTTCTTCGTCATGGTACTTGGCGCCAAGCGCCTCGTCTTCCCAGACGACGGCCTTCATGCGAACCAGATCGATGATGCCCTTGAAATTTGATTCAGCGCCAATCGGAAGCTGGATCGGAACCGGTTTCGCGCCAAGGCGTTCCTTGATGTCCTTGATGCACTGATCGAAGGAAGCGCCGGTCTTATCCATCTTGTTGCAGAACACGATGCGCGGCACGCTGTATTTATCGCCCTGACGCCACACGGTTTCCGTCTGCGGCTCAACGCCCTGGTTCGAGTCGAGCACGCACACCGCGCCATCGAGCACGCGGAGCGAACGCTCGACTTCGATGGTGAAGTCCACGTGGCCTGGCGTGTCGATGATGTTCATCCGCTTGCCCTGCCAGATGGCGGTGGTGGCGGCGGAGGTGATGGTGATGCCGCGCTCCTGCTCCTGCTCCATGAAGTCCATGGTGGCGGCGCCGTCGTGCACTTCGCCGATCTTGTGGCTCTTGCCCGTGTAATAGAGGATGCGCTCGGTGGTCGTGGTCTTGCCGGCATCGATGTGCGCCATGATGCCGAAGTTGCGATAGTCCTCGAGGGCGTATTGACGGGCCATGATCGTCTCTTACCAGCGGTAATGGCTGAAGGCGCGGTTCGCCTCCGCCATCTTGTGTGTGTCTTCGCGCTTCTTGACCGCGGTGCCGCGGTTGTTCGAAGCATCGAGCAGTTCGCCCGAAAGCCGGTCGACCATGGTGTTTTCGCTGCGGGCGCGGGCCGCGATGATGATCCAGCGGATGGCGAGAGCCTGGCGGCGCTCGGTGCGCACTTCGACGGGAACCTGGTATGTGGCGCCGCCCACGCGGCGAGAGCGGACTTCGATGGCGGGCGCTACGTTATCGAGCGCCTGGTGGAAAACCTGCAATGGATCGGATTTGGCCTTGGCCTGGATCTTGTCGAGGGCCCCGTAAACGATCGACTCGGCGACCGATTTCTTGCCCTCGTACATGAGGTTGTTCATGAATTTGGAGACGATGAGATCGCCGAACTTCGGATCCGGGTTGATCACTCGTTTGTCGGCGCGATGGCGGCGTGACATGTTGCTCTTCTCTCCCCGCGCTTACTTCGGACGCTTCGCGCCGTATTTGGACCGGCGCTGACGGCGCTTCACCACACCCTGGGTGTCGAGAATGCCGCGGATGATGTGATAGCGCACACCCGGAAGATCCTTGACGCGGCCGCCGCGGATCATGACGACCGAGTGTTCCTGGAGGTTATGACCCTCGCCCGGAATGTAGCTCACCACTTCGAAGCCATTGGTGAGGCGGACCTTGGCCACCTTGCGCAAGGCCGAGTTCGGCTTCTTCGGCGTCGTCGTGTAGACGCGCGTGCAAACGCCGCGCTTCTGCGGGCAATTCTGCATCGCCGGCACCTTGTTCCGGTAGACCGGAGCATTGCGCGGCTTGCGGATGAGCTGGTTGATCGTCGGCATTGTGGCCTTGTCTCTAACTTCGAATTCTCTGGACCGCTTGTTGCAAACGCAACGACACTGACGCGATCCGGTCCGGGATCCCGCAGTGTTCCAAAACCAGAGGCCCGAAGAACCCTTGCGAGGCTCGGGGGCGTGACCTTGACTGTTGCTTTGTGCTTTTTGGCAAACGTCTCGGCGCGCGAAGCGCCGACTGCCTGCCTCAAGAAAGCGAGCGGGTTCTACGCAACGGCTTAGAGGGCGTCAACCCCTCTTCGCGTGAAAATTTGCCGTTTGGATCGCATTCGAGAGGATTTCATTCCAATCTGCCGCTGCGATGCACAATGCGCGTCCATCTGCCGCAATTCGCCCAATTGCGGTCACAGGACCGCCTTGCAATCACTTCACCTTCGCTGAGTCGGCGGCGACAAGGCAACATTGCGAGACTTAGAGAGGGAGAATCACTCAATGTCCTTGCCGCAGAAGAATTGGTGGCACGAACTCAATACATGGGAACCTGAGGCGGCCTTGGCTTTTTATGGCCGCACCCTGGGCTGGCAGTTCGAACCGGCCCCCCTGCCCGACGGCGCCGCCTACTGGATCGCCAGGAAGGACGGCAAGCCCGTGGGAGGCGTTTTTGGACTTACAGTTCCGGACTATTCCGGCATTCCCTCGCATTGGATGACCTACATGTCGGTCAATGACATCGACAAGGCAGAGCGCGATACCACCAAGGCTGGCGGCGAAGTGATGCGGCCTGCCACGCACGTGCCCGGCGTGGGCAAACTGGCCGTTGTAACCGATACGACCGGCGCTTTGATCGGATTGATCGAACCGGAAACGTCCGCCCGGCACTGAACCCGAGGGGAGAGGCCCTTGGCCCGGTTCGGGGATGGACCGGGCCTTTTTCATGTCTGGAGCTAAGTTCGAGGCCGGGCGGGGTCTAAGCATCCGCCATGCAGCCGACCGTCATGCTCTATGCGACCCTCTGCATCCTTGGCGCTGCCATTGTCCGCGGCTATTCCGGCTTCGGTTTTTCGCTCCTCGCAATCAGTGCCTTGTCGCTGGTTATGGCGCCTGCGCAGTTCGTTCCCTCGATCTTCCTCCTCGAGATCGCGGCCAGCCTGCACCTGCTACCCGGAATCTGGCGCGACATTCACTGGCGCTCCCTCGTCCCATTGATTTTGGGCTGCGCGGCCGCAACACCCTTGGGCGTGTGGCTGATGACGTCGGCCCCGGAAGCGCCCATGCAAGCAGGCTGGCAATCTTCGTCCTCGCCGCCACGTTCCTGCTCTGGCGCGGATTTGCCCTCAAGACCATGCCGGGCAATGTTGTTTCGCTGGCGGCGGGTGCTGCCTCCGGCTTTGCCAATGGCGCAACCGGCATTGGCGGGCCACCGGTGATCCTGTTCTATTTCGCCACGCCCGCCGGAAATCTCGCCGGACGCGCCTCGGTTGTTGCCTACTTCCTGATTACCGACCTGATGGGACTTGGCTTTCAGGCACGGGCGGGGCTGGTGACTTCGGGCATCTTCATTCAGGCAGCGATTTTCTTGCCCGCCCTGCTCGCCGGGGTCTGGCTGGGTGCGCGGAGTTTCAAGCGCGCCAATCCGGAGACTTTCCGGAACTGGGTGCTGGTGCTGCTGGCGATACTGGGGCTGGCAACAGGCCTCCAGGGACTCATGAAGATTGTGATTTAGATCACAGACCGCCCTGCTCCTCCCGCCTATCACCTGCGCAAGGGGGCTAGTTCAGGATGTGACTCATGCGCGGTTTTCATCTGCTGGCCGGCTTTCTTGCGATCCTCATTCATGCTCTCGTCATTTTGCCCGCTCAAGCCAACGAGGCCATGGCGGACGCGGTGCTGGTATTGGCGATCGATGCATCCGACAGCATCGACGCGGGCGAGTTTCAGACTCAGATCGAGGGAACGGCGGATGCGCTGACACATGCGGATGTGATTGCGGCAATCCAATCCGGTCCCCTTCGGCGCGTGGCGATTTCCTATATAATCTGGGACCGAGCCAGGCGCTCCGAAACTGATCGGTTGAAGTGGCA
>JAAURV010000154.1 GCA_012032065.1 Hyphomicrobiales bacterium | reverse complement strand
CGATGCCGCAACCAAGGTTGTGCCGATCCGACGGCTCGTGCGGACCGCGCCTATTCAGCTGGTCCTCACGGCTCTTGCCGCATCGATCGCAATGTTGTCGTCGGGATTGGTATTGGTTATCTGCAGTTCGCTCCAGATCAGAGCATCCGGCCGCGGGGCAGAGTCGGGTAGGTTCGAAGCCTCGCTCGATCGTGCGCTTGAGCTCGATGACCCCGGCGTCGACGATGACGATGCGCCACGTTCCGCCGCCTGATGTCAACGAGAGGAACGCTCCCAATTCCCGCGCGCCGTCGACGACGATTTCGGTTTTGAGCTTCTTGTCGTCCCAGCGGCGTTCGAGAACTTTCAAATCGGGATGGGCCTTGGCGGCGATCCATTTGGCGTGCTGGCCGACTGGCTCGTGAGCGAAGTACTCCGCTGGCGGAAGGCCCGAAAGAATGCCGCGTGCCAGCGCGTATGCAAGTGTTGACTTGCCGACACCGCGTGGGCCTGCGAACAGCCAGGCGTGATGGGCTTTGCCAGAGGCGAAAGCGGCGGAGATCGTGTCTCTCGCCTGTTTGTGGCCGCGAATATGTTGGGCATGGCGCGGGTGCCACGGTGTCTCGCGCGGGTCTTCCTTTTCTTCAGCCACCAGTCTTGTCCTTGACCGCATTCCAAACAGCGCGCGCGACCTCGCTTTCGGGCATGGACGCGTCGATCAGCCGGCAGCGTTCCGGCTCCGCCTTGGCAATGGCACGGAATCCGTCACGGATCAAAGCATGGTGCGCGAGGCCTTTGCTTTCGTAGCGGTTTTCGCGGCCATTCGATCTCGCGGCCGCGCGGGCCAGTCCGACTTCGGGATCGAGATCGAAGATCAAGGTGAGGTGCGGCCGGGTTTCGCCGACGATTGTCGTTTCAAGCGTGTCGATGAAACGCATCGGGCAGCCGCCGGCGTAACCCTGATAGACGCGTGTTGAGTCCATAAAACGGTCGCACAGAACAATTGCGCCATTTGCGAGCGCGGGGCGAATGACATTGCGCAAATGATGATCGCGCGCGGCATAGTTCAGAAGCGCTTCGGCCTCTGGAGACCAGCGCTTGGCGTCGCCGTTGACGAGCAGCGAGCGCACCTCCTCCGCCTCTGGCGTGCCGCCTGGTTCGCGCGTTACCGCGACGTCGCGGCCCATGGCGCGCAATCTTTCCGACAGCGCGGTAATCTGCGTCGATTTCCCGGCGCCTTCCCCGCCTTCGAAGGTGATGAAGCGACTCATGCCGGGTCAGCCGCCGAAGGCCATGATGAGTAGGCTGTCGAAGGCTCTTGCCCACATCGATTGATCTTCGGCTACGTCCGCCGCGGTTTCCACGGGCGACTCGACGACCGTTTCGCCGCCCACGACAATGCGCACAGCGCCCGCGGGGGTTCCGGCCTGGACGGGCGCGCGTAGCGGGCCTGTGTAGCTGAGCTTTACTTCGGCAAGCTCCTGTTCGTCCGCCGAAAGCGATACTTTTATGCCTGACTTGGTGACGAGCGGCACCCATCTTGCCGTTCCGCCCCAAACCCTTGCATCGCCCACGGATTCGCCTGCCGCGTAAATGTCGATGGGACGGAAGCGGCTGAAGCCCCAGTCGAGCAGGCGCTGGGCTTCCTGCTTGCGTTCGTTGGCGGTCTTGCTGCCCGCCACGACCATGATGAGGCGGCGGTCGCCGCGTTTGACCGAGCCCACGAGACCGTAGCCTGCTTCCTTAGTGAAGCCGGTCTTCATGCCGTCCGCGCCGGTGTAGTCCCTGAGCAGCGGATTGCGGTTCTGCTGGGTGATCTTGTTCCAGGTGAAGTTGGGCTGGCTGTAATATTTGTAGTGTTCGGGAAAACTGGTGACGATGTAGCGCGCCATGACGGCGAGATCGCGGACGCTCATGCGGTGTTCGGGATCGGGAAGACCGGTCGTGTTCTTGAATGTCGCGTTCTTGAGACCCATCGCCTTGCCGCGTTGGTTCAGGCGCTCGACGAATGCGTCCTCGGAACCCGCGAGCCCTTCGGCCACGATGATGCAGGCATCGTTCGCCGACTGAACAATGATGCCCTGGATCAGGTCCGAGAGCTTGATGCGCGAATTGAGGTCCGCGTACATGGTGGAGCCGCCGGACGACGCCCCGCCCTTCCGCCAGGCGTTCTCGCTCACCGGAAATTCCGTCTCCATCCTGACCTTGCCGGCTTTCAGCGTCTCGAAGACCTCGATCATGGTCATGAGCTTGCTCATGCTGGCCGGCGGCACCGCCGTGTCCGCGTCCTTCTCGTAAAGAACGCGGCCCGAACGCGCGTCGATCAGGATCGCGTAAGCGGCTTTGCTGGAAAAATCGGCGTCCTGCGCCGATGCCGCCAGGGCTTGCCACAGGCAGGCGAGGAAGATGGCGGCGAAACGTAAGGTGTGACTCGTCATGCTCCCGGCAGCTTAGGGCATTCGCCGCCGGGATTCGAGGGCTGGTTACTGCAAGCCTGCCTGCTGAGGATGCGAGGCGACGAGATGCGCATCCGCATGACCGCGGCCGATCACGGCGGCTAGCGCCTGCTGGGCCTGCTCTTCATCGCCAATTGGGCCCACGCGGACGCGGAAGATCGCGCCATCGTCGCTCAGAAGTTCGGTCACCTGAACGGGGCCGATGCTTTCGAGCTGACCTTGCACCATCATGGCGTTTGCCGGTTCGGCGAAGGATCCGACCTGCACGAAGTAGACGCCACTGTCATGCTCGGGCAACCTGGGTTTCCCGCGGGATGGGCCGCGGCTTCTGACGCTCGGCAACGGCGACCGTGGGTTCGCCGAACGACCCTCCATCGGCGGCTGCAATCATGCGGCGGAGCGGCGTGCCGCGCTCAAGTTCCCGGTTCATGGCAATCAGGTGGCTGGCATCGCGGTCGTTGAGCGGCGCCGGTCCAATATACTGCACGCGCACGGGCGTTTTGCCTTTGCGCTTGAAATCGAGAACCTCGGCGGTGCGTTTCGAAAGATCGATGATGCGTGGGCCGACGAATGGGCCGCGGTCGTTGATGCGTACAATCACCTGTTCGCCATTTGCGAGGTTCGTGACCTTCGCATAACTCGGGATCGGCAGCGTCGGGTGCGCTGCGGTGAGCTGGTTCATGTCGAAGTACTCGCCGTTCGAGGTCATGCGGCGGTGAAAGGCTTCGCCATACCACGAGGCCGGGCCTTCCTTGTCGTAGCCCGGCTGCTCTTTCGGCGTAAACCAGCGGCCGGCGACCTGATATGGTTTGCCGACATGACGCCTGCCGCCGCCAACCGGAATTGGCCCCTTACCCTTGTAGTAGGGACTGCCGATGCCCGCGAAGGGATCGAGCTTCGACTGCTTCGAGGATTTCTTCGAAGAGCAGCCTGCGAGCAAGCCCACAGCGACGCAAGCGATGACGGTATAAACGAACGTACGGCGCATCCGCCCACTCCCCGAAAACGGCCCCCCGGCCCCAAACGTTGCCCGTTACTGAGACGCAACGGGGAGAGTTTTTGCGTGAGTTCCGTAAAGACGGGGTTGCGGGATATGGTTAACGCCGAACTATTGCGAGTTGGCGGTGCTGGCGGCCCCATCGAGGCGCTTGCGGTTTGCGCCCGCGGCGGCGATGCCCTTCGCTTCCGCCTGGCCATAGAGTTCGATGGCCTTCTTTTTGTCGGCGGCGGCGCCCCAGCCCATTTCGTACATGCCGCCCAGATTGTTGAGGCCCCAGCCATCGCCCTGATCGGCGGCAAGTTTGAACAGCTTGAAGGCTTCGTCGAGATTTCGGGTAATGCCCTTGCCGTTCAGATACATGATGCCGAGATTGTTTTGCGCCACCGCCAGCTTGGCCTCGGAGGCCTTGCGGTACCATTCGATGGCCTTGGCATCGTCCGCCTTCACGCCGATGGCATTCTGATACGCGTGGCCGACCGCATTCTGCGACAGCGCGTGGCCCTTGCCCGCGGCATCGAGATAGAGCTTGAAGGCGGTCTCGGCATCTTTCTTGACGCCCTTGACGCCTTTCGAGACGATGCGCGCGAGGCGGAACTGGGCTTCGGAGTTTCCCTGAAGGGCAGCTTTGCGATACCACTTGGCGGCTTCGGCCTCGTCGGTTTTCGCGCCGTTGCCCGATTCGTAGGCCACGGCAACCGCCATTTGGGCGTCTTCGTCGCCGACCTTGGCAAGCTTCAGCTTCTTCGAGAACGGCAGTTCCTCGAGCGACTGAGCGAACACGGGCGCGGCAAGACATATGGCGGCGATCGCCGCAAAGAACGTTGTGCCCCACCCATTCCTAAGCATGCCCGGCCCTTCTAGTTCACTCGAGTGAATGTGAGCGATTTGCAAATGAAGAGAACGCAACCCTTCACTTTCATGTTGCTGCCGCTGAGGCGCATTGTAGATGAATAGGTCCGGCCGTCATCGGCGTTGTAGATCGAGCCCTGCCACTTGTTGCCTCCCGCCGGTTTCATATCGTTCAAAATTCTCAGACCGATGACGGGGCGGCTGCGCAGCGCCGGGTTGGGGTTGTCCTTGTCCACTTTGGGACGGCCCTTTTTATCGAGCGGCTTCGCAAGTGCAATGATCGTGCCGCAGAGATTGGCGCCGCAGTTCGCAACCCTGACGGTGACCTTTCCATTGTTCATGCGCCAGACGCCGAGTGCGCCGGGGTCTGCTTGCGCGGTTCCCACAGCCAAGAGAAGCATCGCAGCCGCCGCGAAACTCGTGAAGGTTTTCATGCCGCCTTATCCCCGTTTTTCTTCCATCAAAACGCCGCCAGTTGAAGGGCAGCGCCATCTCGTTTAGGGTCGAGACTTTCCCGGAGCACTATGATGAGCAACGTCGCCGCACTCAAGACCCCCCAAATTCATGATGCAGCCGAATGGCAATTGCGTGTCGAGCTTGCGGCGGCATTTAGACTGGCCGCCCGCTTCGATTGGCACGAGGCGGTGGCCAATCATTTCAGCCTCGCGGTGACGCCGGACGGCAAGAAGTTCCTGATGAATCCGAAGTGGAAACACTTCACGCGGATCAAGGCGTCCGAGCTTCTGCTGCTCGACGCGGAGGACAAGTCCACAATGGCGCGTCCCGATGCGCCGGACCTCACCGCATGGTCGCTGCACGGGCGCCTGCATGCCGCCCTGCCCCACGCGCGCTGCATCATTCATCTGCACCCGCCGCATGCCACCGCGATCGCTTCTCTCGCCGATCCCGGGATCA
The DNA here is from genome assembly GCA_012032065.1 of Hyphomicrobiales bacterium. Classification (GTDB taxonomy): domain Bacteria; phylum Pseudomonadota; class Alphaproteobacteria; order Rhizobiales; family Aestuariivirgaceae; genus Aestuariivirga. Next base: position 2,192 of record JAAURV010000154.1, on the reverse strand, counting down.
AGCCCATCGACCAGAACACCGCGCGATTCTACAATCGCGTGGCCGTCGACATGGACTATGGCGGCATGGCGAACACCGATGCGGAAGGCGACCGTTTGGCCCGCCTCATGGGCAACAGGTCGATCATGATGATGGGCAATCATGGGGTTCTGATCTGTGCGGCAACGGTCGCGGAGGCTTTCGACCTCACCTATTATCTCGAGCGGGCTTGCCGCAATCTCGTGCTCGCCTATCAAACGGGCCAGCCACTGCATGTGATGAGCGATGCGGTGGCCGAGAAAACGGCGCAGGAATGGGAAGGCGACCGCGATCAGTTCCACGCCCACTTCGCCGAGATGCGCGCGGTCCTCGATGCCGAAGGCCAGGACTACGCCGCCTGAGGCTTGCAAATCCGTGGGCCACTGCTACATGCCGGGCCTGCATCAGGAGAGGTGGCAGAGTGGTCGATCGCGGCGGTCTTGAAAACCGTTGAAGGCGCAAGTCTTCCGAGGGTTCGAATCCCTCCCTCTCCGCCACCGCTGCCGAGCTGCCGGCGATCCGTTTGATAAGGGATGGGAAACATGAAGATTCTTGTCGTCGGCGCGGGCGGGATGATCGGCGCGAAACTCGTGCAGCGGCTTTGCGAGAAAGGCAGGATTGGTTCGCGCGAGATCAGCGGGATCATGCGATACGATGTGGTCATCGCGCCCCCTCCTCCGGCATCGAACTTCCAATTGAAACCCATGCCGGGGATTTGTCGCTGTCCGGCGAAGCGGAGAAACTGACTGCTTCAAGACCCGATCTCATCTTCCATCTCGCCGCCATCGTGTCGGGCGAGGCGGAGGCGGATTTCGACAAGGGGTACCGCATTAATCTGGATGCCACCCGCAATCTCTTCGAGGCCATCCGCAAGTTGGGAAACTACAAGCCGCGGATCATCTTCACGTCGTCGATTGCCGTCTTCGGTGCGCCCTTCCCCGAATTCATTGGCGACGAGTTCTTCACCACGCCGCTGACGAGCTACGGAACCCAGAAGGCCATCGGCGAATTGTTGCTCTCCGATTATTCCCGGCGCGGGATCTTCGACGGCATTGGACTTCGGCTGCCGACGATCTGCGTGCGCCCCGGCAAGCCCAACAAGGCGGCCTCGGGGTTCTTCTCGGGAATCATCCGCGAACCTTTGAGCGGCGCTGAAGCTGTGTTGCCGGTGGCCGAGGATGTGCGGCACTGGCATGCGAGCCCGCGTTCGGCGATCGGCTTCCTCATGCATGCGGCGGGTCTCGACACCGCTCTTCTCGGCAATCGTAGAAACATCACGCTCCCTGGCCTCTCGTGCACCGTTGCCGAGCAGATTGAAGCGCTGGGACGCGTGGCAGGACAAAAGTTCGTTAGACTCATCCGGCGCGAACCTGATCCCACAATTGTCCGCATCGTGTCCGGGTGGCCGAGGAATTTCGCGCCGGAGCGGGCGCTGGCGCTCGGGTTCAAGTCGGAGACAAGTTTCGACGACATCATCAGAGTTCACATTGACGACGAGTTGGGCGGCAAACTGCCTGCCTGATCCCTGCCGCCGGCATGCGTGTCATGCCGCAAACGAGGTTGGCGCCGGGAGCGGCTCTGCCTAAGACTGCGCGCCGTGACAGCGAGCGGGGCAACCGGCATTTCCAGCGAAAATCGCGCCGCCGGCATCCTCTGGATGCTGGCGACGATGTTTTGCTTTATCTCGCTCGACGCCATCATGAAGTACCTGATGGAGAGCTATTCGCTGCTCCAGGTCACGTGGGGGCGGTTTTTCTTCGCGACCATTATCGCGGTGCTCGTCTGCGGACGGCGCTTGCCCTCGCTTGCGATCAGCCGCTCGCCGGGACAACAGGCCGTGCGCTCGGTGTTGCTCATGACGACGACCGGCCTCTTCAATGCCGGGATCAGGACAGTTCCGCTGGCCGCGGCCACCACAATGATGTTCCTCAGCCCCATTCTGGTGACGGTCCTCTCCATCCCGCTTCTTAAGGAGAAGGTCGGCTTGCGGCGCTGGATCGGCGTTCTGACCGGCTTCATCGGCGCGATCATCGTTGTCCGGCCGTGGGACAGCAATTTGGGCGGGTTGGGAATAGGTGTTCTGTTCCTGCTGGCGGCGGCGCTGACCAATGCCAACTACCAGATCGTGACGCGCATGGTCCGAAAACGACGAGCAACTGACATCCCTGCTTTAC
>JAAURV010000153.1 GCA_012032065.1 Hyphomicrobiales bacterium | reverse complement strand
TGCGCTCGGCCACGCGCTGCTCCAGCGTTTCGTTGGCTACCGTGAGCGCAAGCCGCGCCCTGCGTTCCACCGTGACATCAGTGAAGGTGATCACAATGCCGCCATCGGGCATGGCGTTGGAATTGACGGAGAGGATCACGCCGTCGCTACGATGCATCTCGATCCCGGAAATATCGCCTCGCGCCGGCTCACGAAGCCAGTTGTTCAAGAGCGCGCTCGACGCCTCGTCCGGTACGAGCCCCGATCCGGACAGGACGCCGAACATCCGGCCGAGCGTTACGCCCTCGGCCAGCAGCTTCAGCGGCAGCGGCAGAAGCCTCACCAAGCTCCGGTTCCAGGTCTTGAGTTGCAGATTCTTCGAGAACATGCAGATGCCCTGCGGCAGGTGATCGATGGTGGCGCGGAGCAGCTTCGCCTGTTCGTCGAGCTCGCGTTCGTGCTTCAGCCGTTCGCTGCGAACCGTGTCGGTGATGTCGGTCTGGAAGATGACCGTGGCGCCCGATCCCATTTTGCGGTTTGAGATCTGCAGCCAGCGGTCGCCGGAGAACTGCTGGATGAATGCGGCATGTGGCTTGCGGAACACTTCGAGGCGTTGCGTGCGCCATGTTACCCGCGAGATTCCGTTGTCGAGCACCAGATGCGGGCTTGCGGCGAATGCACCGGCGATCGTTTCGAACGATGTGCCAGGCGCGAGCGCTTCCGCCGCGTCGGGCATGACCGAGCGGAACTGGGCGTTGCACATCACCAATTTCTCTTCGGCATCGAAAAGCGCGAACCCTTCGCTCACCGCTTCGATCGCGGCGGTCAGATTCTGCTTCGCCATCTCCGCGTCGTCGCGCGCTTCCTCCAGATGCGAATAGGCTTGCGAAAGGTTGGTGAGCGTTCCTTCGAGATCGCGGGTGCGGGCGCGCACCTTGTCCTCGAGCAGAATCGCCGTCTGGAACAGCGTAAAGGCGCCGCCCTGAAAATCCAGCGAGCGCTCGACGCGGCCCATCAATGCGCGATTGATCTTTTCCAATCGGATGATGCGTTCGTCCGCCGATATCGCGACATTGCCCAGCATCATTCCGCCGCCTGCTCAAACGAGCGCGGCTTGCCTTTGCCGATGGCAACGCCGGTGAAAGTTTGGTTCACATGCATGGAGCGGAACTGCTCGCCGTAGGTCGAGAAGCCAACGACCTTGTGATGGCGAAGCACGGATGAGACCTCGCGCGTCTGCTGTTTCTGTTCGGCTTCGAGCTTGCGCAAGATGCAGTCGAAACCGAGGATCAGTTCCACATCGCCCAATTGTTTGTTCACGGCCTGCAGACTGGCCGAGAGGTTGGCCGCCATGTCCATGCCCTTGGCGACCGTAAGCACGAGCCCTTCGTCGATGCCGCAATAGAAGCGCAGCGAGCCGTCCTTTTCCACTTTCTGGATCGAGCGCACGTGATATTCGCCGCCGACCCGCACCACCACGGGATGTGCCGCGAATATCATGGGCGAGAGTTCCTGGGCCACGAGCCCCACCATGCGCGCATAAGCGGGCGCCGCCGGTTCGCCGTTAATCTCGCGCACCAGCCGCGCATTGGGATCGGCTTCGGTCACCACCATCTTGCGGCCGGTCGCCTCGAAATGATCGAGCTTGAATACCTTGAAGGGGCAACTCGTCTGAAACACCGCGAGGATCGCCGCGTCTTGGTGGAAACGTCCATGGGCATAGACCCAGGTCGAACCAAAATTGAGCCCGTCTCCCGCCGAACCGCCGAACAGCGGAATGGGATCGAGAAAGCGGTTGAGCGAGGACACCACAACTTCTTCCTGCTTGCTCATGCCGTCGACGAGCAGCATGGCGAAGGTTTGCGCCGGCGCGGATTTGGCGTTGGGCAGCAAAGCTCCGAGTTCCGCCATCACATCATGCGTGATGCGCTCGCCATCCTCCATGTTGAAGGCTTGCAGCCGCGGAATGAGCGCGATCTTCGACTTGAAGTGGCTGCGGTCGAAGCTGATGCCGCTGATGGCGCCTTCCTTGTAACCTTCGCCGGTGATCTCGCCCGCGGTCGTGCAGCCGATCACTTCGGCGCCGGCAAATTCGGCGGCAATCGCATGTTCGATCGCGGCGCGATTGTGGTCGGGCGCGATGAAGAGGACGACAAGCTCAAGGTCCTCGCGCCAAAGCTGCTGGCGCATCTCGGCGATGGCGCGGCGCGCGTCCCGCTCTTCCGAATGACCGCGCCGGACTGCCAACGGACTAGCCTTCGGCGGCGAACAGCCCGCCGAACTCGGTGTCCGCCAGTTCGGACTTCATGCGCTGCATGGTGAGCACGGCTTGCGTGCGCGAGTGCATTCCGAGCTTTTTGAAGATCAGCGTGATGTGGGCCTTGATGGTGGTCTCGGTGATGCCGAGTTCGTAGGCGATTTGTTTGTTGAGCTTGGCCTCGCAAACGCGGGTCAGCACTTTCAGCTGTTGCGGCGTGAGCTGACGGAGCTTCTCGATCAGTTCCTGAACTTCGCCGGACACGCCGCCGTCGCCCGTCCCGCTGGGAAAGCTGTTGCCGCCATTGAGAATGGTGGCGACGGAGGCGAGGATGTCCTTCCGCGGCTGGCTCTTGGTGATGAAGCCGTCGGCCCCCAAAGCTTTCACCTTGTTGACAATCTCGGGCCCGGTCATTGCGGAGATGACCGCGAGCGGCGTTTTCTTGGCCGTGGCGCGCACCTGCTGCAAGCCGTCGTAGCCGTTTGCATCCGGCACCTTGAGGTCGAGCAGGACCAGGTTGAATTTCTTGCCGGCCAGCACCTTGCACGCCCCTTGAATAGTCTCGGTTACATCCACCCTTGCGCCGGGAAAGCCGGCTTCGATCGCGGACTGCAGCGCCTCGAGAAACAAGGGGTGGTCGTCGACGATCAAAAACGATGGGACTGCCATGCGCTTTCCCTTCCGCAGCGTGTTTATACTCCGGATTTCATGCCAGCATAATGGGTGGGTGTACAAGCTGGCGTTTCGTATGTGTTAGGTAAGTTTTCACGCGCTCGGCCACTGCGCCGCCCTCGCCCCGCGGCGTTTGCTGGAAAAGAGGCCGAACTTGGCACAAGGACCATTGTCCACTTGAGTCGGCTCTCTCGATGTGTCTTAAGCATTGCCGGACGCGCGTCCAACTGCAGAAGGAAGCAAACGATGAAGTGGTCAACACCGAAGGTGACTGAGGTTTGCATCGGTATGGAAATCAACGATTATTTCCCGGCCGAACTCTAAAGTCCAAAGGAAGCCGGACAGGCGTTAGTCTGTCCGGCTTTTGCGCCGTGAAGCTGCGCGTCCTTGGTTCCGCGGCAGGCGGCGGATTTCCTCAATGGAATCCGCTGCGCCGTATGCGCGCTCCATTGGCAAGGCGATTCCCGGGTTCATCGCCGCACTCAATCATCGATAGCAGCATCATCGAACGGCCACGATTGGGCGTTGTTCAATGTTCGCCCGATATCCGCGAACAGATCGGCGCGAACCCCGTGCTGCATCCGCGCGGCGGTCCGCGCCATTCACCGATCAAAGCGGTTATTCTGACCAACGCAGACGTTGATCACATCGGTGGATTGATTTCGCTCCGCGAACAGCACGCCTTCACCGTGTGGGCGAGCGCCAAAGTATTGGATCAGATCGACGCCAATCCCATCTTCGCGGCGTTGAACCGGGATATCGTTGTCTTCAAAACCATGGAGACCGGCAAGAGCTTCGAAGCCACGCCGAAATTGCGGATCACGGCATTCGAAGTCCCCGGCAAAGTGCCGCTTTATCGCGAAGCGGACCAGGGCTTTGCCGTGAGCCGCAATGGCGACACTTTGGGGCTTCATATCGAGACCGATGGAAGACGCGCATGCTATGTGCCGGGCTGCGGCGCTATCGATGAGAGGCTAAGGTCGGACTTGAAGGGCGCGGACCTCCTGCTGTTTGATGGCACGCTGTGGAAAGACGATGAGATGATCGCAAGCGGCACGGGAACGAAGACGGGAAAACGCATGGGCCATGTGCCGGTGTCGGGCACCGACGGTTCGATGACGCAGCTTCAATCGATCGATGTTCCGCGGCGCTACTTCATCCACATGAACAACACCAATCCGCTGCTGATCGATGACTCTCCAGAGCGCCGCGAGGCCGAGGCCGCGGGCTGGTTTGTCTCCGACGATGCTCAGGAGATAACGCTGTGAACGCGCTGCTATCGCCGCAAGAACTGGAGGCGCGGCTCCGCGCCATCGGCGATGCGCGCTATCACAACAAGCATCCGTTCCACAAATTGATGAACGCGGGGAAACTGACGAAAGCGCAACTCAAGGCCTGGGCCTTGAACCGCTACTACTATCAGGCGATGATTCCGGTGAAGGACGCCGTGATCCTTTCGCGCATGGAGCAAGCCGATCTCCGCCGGATCTGGCGCCAGCGCATCCTCGATCACGATGGCGACAGTGACGACAAGGGCGGAATCGCCCGCTGGATCGCCTTGACCGATGGCCTGGGCCTCGACCGCAGCTTTGTCACAAGCGGCAAGGGAATTCTGCCCGCGACACGTTTCGCGGTCGATGCCTATGTCAATTTCGTGCGCGTGAAACCCATGCTTGAAGCCATTGCCTCCTCGCTCACCGAGATGTTCTCGCCGAAAACCATTGGCGAGCGGGTGAGCGGCATGCTGGCGAACTACGATTTTCTCGATGCGAAGATCCTCGCCTATTTCGAGAAGCGATTGACCCAAGCCCCGCGCGACGCGGATTTCGCCCTCGACTATGTGAAGCAGCACGCCAAGACGCCCGAGCAGCAGCAAGCGGTGCAGGACGCGCTCACCTTCAAATGCGACGTGTTGTGGGCGCAGCTGGATGCCTTGCATCACGCTTACGTCTCGCCCGGCCTTCCGCCACCTGGCGCCTACGTTCCATGACGCCCCGCCTGCCGCGCGGCGTGCGCTTGCGTCACGACAGGGTGCGCAGCCGTTGGGTGTTGCTGGCGCCTGAACGCATTTTCGAAGTCGACGACATCGGCGTCGCCATTCTCCAGCGCTGCGATGGAAGATCGCTTGATCAAATGCTTGAAGACCTCTCGAAGACCTTCGAAGCGCCCATCGAAGCCATTCGCGGCGACGTGGTGTCGTTCCTGAAGGGCTTCGCGGAGAAAAGGGTGCTTGAACTGTGACCGTCCCCGCTCCCATCGGACTTCTTGCGGAACTCACTCACCGCTGCCCGCTGCAATGCGCCTATTGTTCGAACCCCGTGCAGCTCGACCGCCGCCAGCTGGAAATGCAAACCGGCGATTGGCTCCGCGTCTTCAGCGAAGCCAACGATCTCGGCGTGCTGCAGGTGCATCTCTCGGGCGGAGAGCCCACGGCGCGCGACGATCTTGAGCAGATCATCGGTCATTGCGCCAAACTCGAACTCTACACCAATCTCATCACGTCGGGCGTCATGCTGAACGGGGAGCGCCTCAAGGCCATCGCCGATCAAGGCCTGGATCATGTGCAACTGAGTTTGCAGGATGTCGACCCGCTCAACGCCGATCAGATCGGCGGCTTCAAGGGTGGTCACGCCAAGAAGCTGGCGCTTGGCGCCGCGGTTGTGAAGCTCGGTTTGCCCCTCACCGTCAACGCCGTGATTCACCGCCATAACATCCAGAACATATCCGAGATGGTGCAGTTGGCGCTCGACATGGGCGCCAAACGCGTCGAGATCGCTCACGTTCAGTATTATGGCTGGGCGTTGAAAAACCGTGCGCATCTCATGCCCACGCGCGAGCAGGCGGTGGCGGTGTTGCGGTATGGCCAACAGCAGATCGAGCAGGAACTCGCTCGTATAGTGGCTGACGTGCAGGCTCAACGGGGTTCCATCCATCGCGTCGACTTCAAGAATCCGGACGTGATCATCGCGATTGAAATCGTCGGCAACGAAGTGCGGTATCGGTATGATCACGAGACAGCTGCGGCTCGGTTACGCTGGTCACGCCGTCGGCGAACAATCCGGCGAGCAGCAGAGAGGATTTGACCTGTGCGCTGGATACTTTTGAAGCGTAAGCGATTGCCTGTAAAGGATTTTGCCCATAAATCTTTAACGGGGCGTGATGATCGGTTGATTCGATTTTAGCGTTCATCAATTCCAACGGCTCGATAATTCGTTTCATCGGACGCTTTGATAAGGATTCATCGCCAACTAAAACCGATGCAAAATTTTGTCCGGCTAAAATTCCCGCCATCATCCGCATTGTCGAACCGCTGTTGCCGCAATCTAAGTCCTCAGTTGGTGCGCTAAATCCTGTTTTTCCGACACCTTGAATATAAACTGTAGCTTCTTCGCGTTTGATTTTTACGCCTAGTTTTTCCAAACACAAAAGAGTTGAAGCACAGTCTGCGCTGGTCGCAAAATTGGTGATTTTTGTTTCACCTTCCGCCATCGCCGCAAACATCCCCGCCCGGTGCGAGATTGATTTATCGCCGGGTAATTCAATAATTCCTTGCAAATAATTTGCCGTTTTAACTTTCATTGGAAACATTTTACGGCAAGTTTTGGCTCTTTGTCTTGACAGAAAAGGCTTTAAACCGCTAACTTACAAATATTACTATTTCAAAAAAGATAAACCATGCTGTTTGGATTGGTTTCAAACGCTGGCAGAAACTGTGACTGAAGAGAAAAAAGAATTCAATTTACCAAGCACTTTAGATTCGGTAGAAAAAGCCGCTTCAGAAGCAGAAGTTTTTGCCCGAAACAGCGGTTTTGATGATGGTGCGCTTTTTGCGATTGATATGGCTGTCCGCGAGGCAGTCGCCAATGCTGTCAAACACGGAAATAAATTGGATGACTCTAAAACCGTCGAAATTACGTTTATTAATTTGAGCAAAGGATTTGAAGTTACGATTAGAGATTTTGGTGAAGGCTTTGAGGTTGAAGAAGTTCCTGATCCGACCAACCCCGAAAATCTTTTGAAAGCCAACGGGCGCGGCGTTCTTTTTATGAAAACATTTATGGAAGAAGTAGAATGGGAGCGGCATAGAATGGGCGGAATGATTGTTAAAATGTGCAAGTTGCGCTGAGATGCAAAAGTAAAAAGTAAAAAATTAGGATGATTTTCCACATTTCCACTTTTTCACATTTCCACTTTTTCACTTTTTCAACTAAAATCTGCAATCAAACTTATTTACTAACATAGAGGAGAAAAAAATGGCTGAACTTAATATTTCTGAACGTCAAGCGGGTGATGTCACCATTCTTGATATGGAAGGCAAAGTAACGATTGGCGAAGGCAGCGTTGCCCTTCGCAATACAATCCGCCGCTTGCTGGGCGAAGGCAAAAAGAAAATTTTGCTGAATTTGGGCGGAGTCGGATATGTTGATTCAAGCGGTATCGGTGAACTCGTTTCCAGTTTTACTGCTGTTAATAAAGAAGGCGGACA
>JAAURV010000152.1 GCA_012032065.1 Hyphomicrobiales bacterium | reverse complement strand
CCGACACTTTTGCGTCTGAGTGATTCAGGAATAGTGATTCAGAACGGCGACCAGCAAGACTTCGTCCGGATGCCGGGGATCGTGGACGACTGTGTTGACCGTAATGGCCGCTAGCCGGACCTTGGCCTCTTCGATATCTGTTGTCTTAAGACTTGTGCGGACAACTTGGCGGCTTCGTGCGTCATAGCGGAAGGCATAGTATCCGCTTCTGCCAGCAATCTTGTCGATCCATTGGCCGTTGATTTCGAATAGCTTGTCTGTAGGCATGATGCTCGAGCCTCATTTTGGTGAAGTCCCTCATCAATTCGCGTTCCCTGACGAAGCGTTTTCGACCTTTGTGGATGTGCTGGAATTTGCCGGCGCGTGCCGCTCGGCGGAGCTCAATTGCCGTGAATAACTGAGGCCAGCGCTTGGCAGCAGACTCCAAAGGCATCAAGCCGTCAAGAGCATATTGGGGTTCTTCGGTGGTCATCGGCCATCCAGTTCTTGCCACCAGGAATCTGAATCCGGACCAATCGTCTCGCAATTGGAGAACCGTGGAAAAAGCGGGAACTGTTGTGTTGCCCAACAGCCAATCTCTCCTTGTGACACCTCTGTCACGATCAAAGGAGTAAGCTCATGGAAGACGAAAATTGGAATCCATTTCTGAATGTCCGGGAAGCTGAGGATTTCCTGCGGCTCAAGAAGCGCACGCTGGACAACATGCGCTGGATGGGCACGGGCCCCAACTTTCGAAATCACGGCGGACGCGTCTACTACCACATTGATGAACTGAAAGACTGGTCACTTGAGACGCGTGCAAAATCGACTTCACAATACTGATCGATGACTGTGGTCGCGGCACATGTGCCGCGATCATTACGTCCAGTAGATTTTTGGGCATTGCTAACCCTGCTGGTGCAGTCCGACTGAGGAAAACGGCGGAAAATTTGGCAAAAATGAGATGTTGTGACCTGGGTATGCGCTCAATTGTGATGCGAAGCCGCACGCTTTTCAGGACAACTACCTGAAGGTGTGAAATACTGAGTATTCCCTCCAGTCCCCTCGATTTCCGCCTTGAAGGTAACGTCAATTGATTTGTGTCAGGAGGAAGAGGGTACTGACTCCTTGGGATTTGTTTTCGTTTGCGAAGACGGCGAACAGGATCCTGTCCATTGATGTTATGTCCTGGAAAGTTCCCATCGGCCTGGTCCTGCGGCGGACTTCCCGGAAGCGTCTTTCGATGGCGTTGGTGGTGCGGACCTGTTTGCGTTTTTCGGGCGATGTGTAGCGGAAACAGGTGAGCAACTCGTCGAGGTCGTCGCGCAGGCAGGCGACGGCGCGCGGGTAGGCCTCTTGGAAGCTGCCGGCGAAGCTTCGGGCGGCGGCGCGGGCCTTGACGATGCCGGGGGCATTGACGATTTGGCGCAGGGCCTGTTTGGCGGGCTCGCGATCGGCGGCTTTGATCTTGTCGAGGATGTTCCTGATCTTGTGGGCCCAGCAGCGCTGCACCGGGATGGCGTGATAGACCTGCGGCAGGGCGGCGGCGAGGCCCGGACCGCCATCGACGCAGATCATGTCGAGGCCCCGGCCCTCGAGGCCGCGGCGGTAGAGGCTTTCGAGGAAACGCCGCCATTCGGCGGCGCTCTCGCTGGCCGCCAGGTGGAAGTCGATCACCTCTTTCTTGCCGTCGGGCCTCAGACCCAAGGCCACCAGCACCGGGCGGCGGATGGCGCCGGCGCCGGTTTTGCGGGCCAGAACCACGCCATCGAGCATCAGCGCGGTGTAGCGGTCCTGAAGCGGCCGGCGATGGAAGGCCAAGACCGCCGCGTCGAGCGTCTTGGCCACCCGGCTCACCGTCGTGGCGCTGACCTTCTGGCCGAGAATGGCGAGCAGCGCCTCGCCGACCTTGCGGGTCGAAAGGCCGAGAACGAAGCCAGCCAGGATCACCCGGTCGACCTCCGGCGCGCGCCGGGCATAGGCGCGCAAGACCTCGCACGGGCTGAACCTCCGGGTGCGCGGAACCGCGATCTCGATGTCGCCCAACTCGGTCAGCAGATGGCGGTGATAGAAGCCGTTGCGCCGGTCCGGCGCATCGTCGCGGCCGAGCCCCTCGAGCCAGCGGTCAACCGCTTCGCCCATCCGCTCCTCGATGATCTCAGCCAACGCATCGCGGCCCAGCTGGCGGTAGCCTTCGCACCAGTCCAGCCCATCGGAACGCATCGCCTTCACGAACTCGAACGCCATTGGTAAACTCTCGATCGTCGCAGCCTGCTGTGGCATCGGGGTGCTCCTTTCCTTGGCTTTGGTCGGCCTCGGAGAGAGTACCCCTTTCCTCTGACACACAGTCTGTTACGTCACCGATTGCTGGCGCGTTCTTGACATGTTCGCGCTGGGCGGATAAGTAATACCAAATAGGTATTACTCATGCGCATGACGGTAAAAGGCCAAGTCACCATTCCAAAGCCGGTCCGCGACGCGGCCGGCATTACCATCAACTCGGAACTCGAAGTGACCTATCAGGACGGCAAAGTCGTGATTGAAAAACTCAAGAGCGGCGATGCCGTTGCGCGGCGGCGAATGCGGGAAGTCGACGAATGGCTCGCGCAGGTTAAGGGCACGGGCGAAAGCGGTCTTTCCGCCGACGAAATCATGGAGATGACGCGGGGACCCTTCGATGACGTCGACCCTCGTTGATTCCAATGTGCTGATCGACATCTATCAACCGGGAACGCAGTGGTACGATTGGTCGAGCGAGCGTATCAAACTGGCTCGGCTCGACGGCGATCTGATCATCAATTCAATCATTGCATCGGAAGTCGCAGCCGAGTTCGTCACTGCCGCGAAGTTCGACAAGGCGCTCGCGCCGAATCTTTGGAGGCGCGAAGTCATACCCTTGATGGCCTGTTTCCGCGCCGGTTCAGCGCACCGCGAGTATCGTCAAAAAGGCGGAGGCCGCGAGCGCACCTTGCCGGACTTCTTGGTGGGCGCTCATGCCGAAGCCTCCGGGCACCGTATTTTGACCCGCGATGCGCGCCGGTATCGAAGTTACTTTCCGGGCGTCGAAATCATCGCGCCGGATACCCATCCATGATCGGGAAACTGAAGGGGCGGATCGACAGCGCAGGCGGCGACTGGGCGATGATCGATGTGGGGGGCGTTGTCTATTTTGTGTCGTGCTCGTCCAAGACTTTGGCGGCGCTGCCGGGGGCGGGGGAATATGCCGAGCTTCACACCGAAATGCTGGTGAGCCAGGATTCGATCCGGCTGGTCGGCTTCGCGGGGGTGCAGGAGAAGGAGTGGTTCAAGCTCTTGCAAACCGTGCAAGGCGTTGGCGCGCGGGTGGCGCTGGCGATCCTTTCGGTGCTGACGGCTGGCGAAGTCGCCAATGCCATCGCACTTCAGGACAAGGCGATGATTGGCCGCGCCAATGGCGTGGGCAAGAAACTGGCCGAGCGCATCGTTCTCGAACTCAAGGACAAGGCGCCGGCGCTCGCCTTGCCGGATGCGGGACTGTCGCAGGTATCCGCCGAGTTGAAGTCAGAACGCCCGACGGCTGTCACCGATGCCCTCTCGGCCTTGGTCAATCTCGGCTACGGCCAGACGCAAGCCGCGCAAGCCGTGAGCCTCGCTGTCAAGAAAGCGGGCGATGATCCGGCAACGGAGAAATTGATCCGGCTGGCGCTGAAGGAGCTGGCGCTGGGATGAACCGAACGCAGGCGCTTGACCACGAAAAGAGGCCGGAAGACGCGCTCGATACGCATCTGCGCCCGCAGCGGCTTAGCGAGTTTGTCGGGCAGACGAAGGCGAAGCAGAATCTGCGCGTGTTCATCGAAGCCGCGAAGTCGCGGGGCGAGGCGCTGGATCATGTGCTGTTCGCAGGCCCGCCGGGGCTTGGCAAGACGACGCTCGCTCAGATCATGGCGCGCGAACTTGGGGTCAATTTCCGCGCCACGTCCGGGCCGGTGATCGCCAAGGCTGGCGATCTTGCGGCGCTGCTCACCAATCTCGAAGAGCGAGACGTTCTCTTCATCGACGAAATTCATCGCCTCAGTCCGGCGGTGGAAGAAGTGCTCTATCCCGCGATGGAGGATTTCCAGCTCGATCTCATCATCGGCGAGGGGCCAGCGGCGCGCTCGGTCAGGATCGATCTGGCGAAGTTCACGCTGATTGGCGCCACCACGCGCACGGGGTTGCTCACCACGCCGCTCCGCGATCGCTTCGGCATTCCGGTGCAACTCAATTTCTACACCGAGGATGAGCTGCTTGACATCGTGCATCGCGGCTCGCGCATCTTGCAGATGCCGGTGACGGAAGATGGCGCACGCGAGATCGCCAAGCGTTCGCGTGGAACGCCCCGCATTGCCGGCAGGCTACTCCGGCGTGTGCGCGATTTTGCCTCCGTTGCGGGCGAAGCGCGGGTCGATGTTCAGGCAGCCGACAAGGCGCTGCGGGCGCTCGATGTCGACAGCGTCGGCCTCGACGGCCTCGATCACCGCTATCTCAAATGCATCGCGGTCAATTTCGGGGGAGGGCCGGTCGGCATCGATACGATCGCCGCCTCGCTTTCGGAAGCGCGCGATGCGCTGGAAGACGTGGTCGAGCCCTATCTCCTGCAACTCGGCTTCCTGAACCGCACCCCGCGCGGGAGGCTGTTGACGCCCCATGCCTTCCGCCATCTCGGCCTCGCCGTGCCGCAGCGGCCGGAGATCACGCAAGGGGTCTTGCCGCTCGGCGATCACGATGTGTGATACTTCCAATTCCGTCATTCCAGCCAAGCGATGCGGAACGCATGGCGCGAGCTGGAACCCAGCTCTTCCTCAGCGCGCCGGACGGTAGACCACCGTTGCTCCTCCCAAAGCTGGTTTCCAGCTCGCACGGCGCTTTGCGCCGCTTGGCTGGAATGACGGATGAGGGGAATTCAATCACGAAATCTGGTTCATTTGACCGGCTGATGCTCTAGTTTTGCCAAAGGCAGAGTTGAGGAGAAAAGGCCAATGCCCGACGGGCGAGACAGGACTTCAGGATACATCGCGGATGGCGTGCATCGCCTTCAGGTTCGCGTCTATTACGAAGACACCGATATGTCGGGGGCCGTCTATCACGCCAACTATCTGCGCTTCTGCGAAAGGGGCCGCTCGGATTGCCTGCGACTGCTCGGGATCAAGCTTCACGAGCCTTCGGGGCCTGGCGGATTTGTGGTGCGGCGGATGGCTTGCGATTTCCGGAAACCCGCCGCAATCGACGATCTGCTCACCGTCGAAACCAGGTTCCGCGAGATGGCCGGAGCCCGCATGGAACTGCAGCAATCCGTGTTGCGCGAAGGCGACACTCTCTTCCTTGCTGATGTGACGGCCGCCCTTCTCGACCGCCAGGGCCGCCCGAAACGGCTCCCGCCCGAGCTACACGCAGCGGTCAAATCTCTACTTGAATCAAAGCCGTAACCCAATCTTTACCATAACCGATTCAAGTGCGGGGTGAGCGCGCCGCGAGGGCGCGCTTCGGCTGTGGCGGGTCCCGAATCGCCGCAGTTTCGACAGATTTGACCTGTTTTTCCGCGCCTTCTCCGATTGAGATGGATGCCGGTAGACGCCGCGGATGGCGGGACGTTCGCGCCGTGGTGGGATGAAGGAAGAATGGATCCAGTAGCGGTCGAAACCGTGGTGCAAGGGGCAGGCGACCTCTCGCTCTATCATTTGTTCTGGGAAGCCGGTTGGGTCGTCAAGCTCGTCATGCTGGGGCTCGGTGCGGCTTCCGTGTGGTGTTGGGCGATCATCATCGAGAAGCTCTTCGCGGTGCGCCGCATGAATTCCGCCAACGACCGCTTCGAGCAGCAGTTCTGGTCCGGCAGTCGCTGGGAGGACCTCTATCTCTCGCTCGGCGTGCGCGAGACGACGGGACTGGGGGCGATCTTCATGTCCGCCATGCGGGAGTGGAAAAGGAGCCAGGATGCGGCCATCCGCGCCGGTTTCCAGGGCGTGCAAAAGCGCATCGAGAAGGTGATGGACGTCCAGATCCAGAAGGAAATGGGCTCGATCGAGTCGCGGCTCCTGTTCCTGGCCACAACCGGATCGGCCGCTCCCTTCATCGGCCTTTTCGGCACGGTCTGGGGCATCATGACCTCGTTCCAGGCCATCGCCAACTCGCAGAACACCAATCTCGCGGTCGTGGCGCCGGGCATCGCGGAAGCGCTTTTCGCCACGGCAATCGGCCTTCTTGCCGCCATACCGGCGACAATCTTCTACAATATGTACACCTCCGACGCCGCGAAGATCGGGGCGCGGCTGGAGAACTTCGCCGACGAATTCTCGGCAATCATTTCCCGGCAACTTGACGAGCGGGTCTGACGATGGGCGCAGCGACAGGATCGAGCACAGGCTACGCAAGGCGCAATTCGCGCCGCCGCCAGTCGCGCGGCGCGATGAGCGAGATCAACGTAACGCCGCTTGTCGACGTGATGCTGGTTCTGCTGATCGTGTTCATGGTGGCCGCGCCCTTGATGACGGTGGGCGTTCCCATCGAGCTTCCCAAGACGCAGGCCAAGCAGATGGACAGCAACGTCGAGCCCATCACCATCACGGTGCGGAAGGACAAGACGGTGTTCCTCCAGGAAACCGAAATCAAGCTGGACGAACTTCAGCCCAAGCTCGTGGCCATCGCCAAGAACGGTTATGACGAGCAGATTTTCGTGCGCGCCGACACCAGCGTCGACTACGGCTCGGTCATGGAAGTGATGGGCCTGCTCAACGGCGCGGGCTACCGCAAGATCGGCTTGGTCACCGGCAATCTCGAAAAGCAGGCGAAGAAATCCAACTGACCATGCGCTGGGGCCTCACCACATCTCTGGCCGTGCATGGCGCCATCCTGTTCATGGCGCTCGCGGTTCTGCCTAATCCGGAAGAGTTCAAGGTGAAGCCGCAGGACGCGATCCAGGTCGATATCAGCCAGATCACGGACGATTCCAAGCGCAAGGCCATGGTGAAGTCGGAAGAGCCGCCGAAGCCCGTCGAAAAGCCGAAACCCAAGCCGCAGGACATTGTCAAGGACGTTGAGCCTGCGCCGAAAGTCGCCGAGGAAGTGAAGACGGCGGCCAAGGAAGCAGCGGCCGAACCGCCGCCGCCCGAGCCCAAGAAGGAAGAACCCAAAAAGGTCGAAGAGCCGAAAAAGCAAGAGCCCAAACCGCTCGATCCCGATCCGCTCGAGGATTTGATCAAGGATACGGTGGCTGAGGAGGAGAATGCCTTGGCGCTCAAGAAGGCCGAGGAAGTGAAGAAAGCCGCCGAAGAGACGAAGGCCGAAGAAAAGAAAAAGGCCGAGGAGAAGAAGGCCGCCGAAGAGAAAAAGAAGGCCGAGGAGAAAAAGGCCAGAGGAGAACGAAGGCCGCCGAGAAAAGAAGGACCGAAGAGAAAAGAAACCGA
>JAAURV010000151.1 GCA_012032065.1 Hyphomicrobiales bacterium | reverse complement strand
CCCCGCGCCGCAGCCGCTGCACGGATTCGCTTTGCGTGTGCACGATCATGCCGGGCGCGCGGCGTGGTGCAGGACGCGGGCGTGCCGGCCCGGCCCTCGATTTCCACCAGGCACAGGCGGCAGGACCCGAACGCCTCGACCGAGTCGGTGGCGCAGAGTTTGGGGATCGCGATGCCCGCTTCTTTCGCGGCCCGCAGGATCGAGGTGCCGGCCGGAACCGTCACCTCGAACCCGTCCACGTTCAGCGTCACCATTTCCTTGGCCTTGGAGGCCGGGGTGCCGAAATCCTCGTCGGGGATGATGAAGTCTTTGAAGTCTTTCATTCTGCGGCCTCCTTCGCGCGGGAGAAGTCGTCAGGGAAGTGGGTCAGCGCGCTCATCACAGGGTAGGGAGTGAACCCGCCGAGTGCACAGAGCGAGCCGAATTTCATCGTGTTGCAGAGATCGGCCAGGATCGGCAGGGCCGAAGCGTCGCCGTCGGCGATGCGGTCCACCACCTCGATGCCGCGCACCGCACCGATGCGGCAGGGCGTGCACTTGCCGCAGCTTTCGATGGCGCAGAACTCCATGGCGAAGCGCGCCTGCTCGGCCATGTCGACCGTATCGTCGAACACCACGATGCCGCCATGGCCCACCATCGCGCCCTTGGCGGCGAAGGCTTCGTAGTCCATTGCGAGATCGAGATCGGATGCCGGCACATAGGCGCCAAGCGGGCCGCCGACTTGCATGGCGCGCACTCTTCGGCCCGATGCCGTGCCGCCGCCGAAGCCTTCGACGAGCTCGCGAAGCGTGATGCCGAATGCTTTTTCGACAAGGCCGCCCTGCTTGATGTTGCCGGCAAGCTGAAACGGCAGCGTGCCGCGCGAGCGGCCCAGCCCATAATTCTTGTAGGCCTCGCCGCCCTTGGCGAGGATGAACGGCACCGCGGCGAAGGAAAGCACGTTGTTGATGACGGTGGGCTTGCCGAAGAGACCTTCGATCGCCGGGAGCGGCGGCTTGAAGCGCACCATGCCGCGCTTGCCTTCGAGCGAATCGAGCATCGCGGTTTCCTCGCCGCAGATGTAAGCGCCCGCACCCGTGCGCACCACAAGCGAAAATGATTTGTCCGTACCCTGAATATTGGGGCCCAGCCAGTTTGCATTCACGGCGATGGCGATGGCTTCCTTCATTACGGCCACCGCATCTGGATATTCCGAGCGGATATAGACGAAGCCCTTCGTCGCTCCCGTGGCGATGCCGGCGATGGTCATGCCCTCGATCAGCATGAACGGATCGCCTTCCATCACCATGCGGTCGGCAAACGTGCCGCTATCGCCCTCGTCGGCGTTGCAGCAGACATACTTCTGGTCCGCCGCCGTATCGAGCACCGTCTTCCACTTGATGCCCGTCGGAAACGCAGCGCCACCACGGCCGCGCAGCCCGGAGTCGGAAACTTGCTTCACGATCTCCGCGCCGGACTTCTTCAGCGCGGTCTTCAGTCCTTCGAAACCGCCATGCGCGATGTAATCGGAAAGCGAAAGCGGATCGGTGATGCCCGCGCGCGCGAAAGTGAGTCGCTCTTGTTTCTTCAGCCATTCAAGGTCTTCGACGAGGCCAACTGAAAGCTTGTGTTTTGCGTTCGAAGAATGACTCTTGAAAATGGACTGCACGTCCTTCGCCGTTACAGGTCCATATCCAGCGCGGCCATTGGGCGTGTCGAATTCGACGAAGGGCTCAAGCCACACCATGCCGCGCGAGGAGTTGCGGATCACTTCGACGCCATCGAGTTTGGCGAAAGCGGATGCAACCTGATCGGCGCCAAGCGCTTTAGCAGCGGAATCGCGGGGGACATGGACTTTCATCACGCCAACTCCGCGACGGCGGACTTGAACGTTTTCGCATCCACACGCCCCACCGGCCGGTTGTCGACCAGCATGGCCGGCGAACACGCGCACAGCCCGAGACAATAGACTTTTTCCAGAGTCACCTTTCCGTCAACCGTCGTGCCGCCAGCCTTCACCTTCAAAATCTTCTCCGCGGAAGCCAGGAGCTCGCGCCCCTTCATCGACTGGCAGGACTCGGCGGCACAGATCTTGATCACATGCCGTCCCGCGGGTTCGCGGCGGAAGTCGTGGTAGAAGGTGACCACGCCATGCACTTCGGCGCGCGACAGGTTCAGAGCCTTGGCGATCACTGGCAGCGCAGCCTCGGCTACGCACCCCAGTTCCTCCTGCAACTCATGCAGGATTTCGAGGAGTTCATCGGGCCTGTTGCCATGGCGCGCGGCTATGGCCGCCGCGGCAGCGGTCTGGTTGGCTTCGGACATGGATCACTATTACGCATCACGGGCATGTTTGCCAATCGGCCCCGCCTATTGCCCCATAGGCCCCGGTAATCAACCGCCGGGCTTTAGTCCTTTCGCAGATGCGAAGAGCGCCGCGATCAGCGGCGGCAGCGGTTCGCGGTTGGCGGCGACGAGACCGACGGAATGCTGAACCGAAGGTTCGCTCAAGGGGATTGCCTTCACCCCCTGCATGGGCCCCAGCGCGTTGCTGAAATACTCCGGCATGATGGAGGCAAGCCCCATGGTGCGGACGCTCGAGAACAGGTTCATGATCGAGTTGGTCTCCAGCCGCGGCCGCGGATGGGCGTCCGCTTTCTGGAATGCACGGTCGACGATGCGGCGGTTCTGCATGTTCGGCGTGAGCAGGCAGAGCGGCTGCTCCGCCGCTTCCTTCCACGAGACGCTTTCGCGGCCCGCAAGCGGATGGGCATCGGCGACGAAGAGGCAATAACGCTCCGTGTACAGAGCAACTTGCAGGAGGCCTTCGACCGGTTCGTTGTCGAGATAGGTGACGCCGGCGTCGATCGAGAAATCCGCGAGCGCCCGCACGATCTCTTCCGAACTGTGAGAGAGCACGGTGAAGTCCACCGTTCCGTGCTTGCCGCGCATCGCGTTGGTGAGCACCGAAACCATCGGCAGTGCGGAAGGAATGACACCGAGGACCAATCGCCCTTTCAGCTCGCCCTTTGGCCCCGCGATCTGCGCGAGCTCCTGCTGCAGCGACTGCCAGTTGTCGAGAATGAGATGCGCCCATGTGAGCACGCGCTCGCCTTCGGGCGTCAAACCGATGTAGCGCTGGCCGCGCTCGACGATTGCGATGCCCAATTGCTCCTCGAGCTGGCGGATGCGGCCCGACAGCGTCGGCTGCGTCACGTTGCAGGCCTGCGCCGCGCGGGTGAAATGTTTCTCGCGCGCCAACGCGGCGAGATATTGGAGTTGCCGGATATCCATGGGGCGACACTAGACGCCGCCCTTGCGAAGCGCCAGCCCGCTCCGGCATAGAAGGTCATGAAGTACACGTCCTTCGGTATCCTGCTCGTCTGCGTGGCGCTGCTCTGCGTGGGCCATGGCCTGCATGGTTCGCTGGTCGCGATCTCAGCACAAGGCGCTGATTTCGGCGCCGATGTCACCGGTCTCATCATGTCGGGATATTCGGCCGGATGCTGATCAGTGCGTTGTTGACGCCGAAGCTTGTCAAGAGTGTCGGCCACATACGCACCTTCGCGGGGCTTGCCTCCATCGTCTCGACCGTCGTGCTGCTGATTCCGCTGTGGATCAATCCGGGCTTCTGGTTCGTCATGCGGTTCATCGCGGGCTTCTGCAGCTCGGGGCTTTTCCTCGTGTGCGAGAGTTGGGTGAACGCCTTCGCCAGCAACCAGAACCGCGGCCGCGTGCTTTCGCTCTACATGATGGTGACCTATGGAGCGCTGGGCGCCGGCCAGCTTCTGCTCAATGTCAACGACGAGACAGGAACGACGCGCTTCATCATCGTCTCCGCCATGCTCTCGCTCTCGCTGGTACCGCTCATCCTGTTGCCCGCCGAAGCGCCGGCTATCGAAAACGCGAAGCCCGTCTCGGTGAACGACATCTGGAAAGCCTCGCCGCTCGCGGTGATCGGATGCTTCGCCAACGGATTGGGCCAGAGCGCGTTTTTCGCGATGGGCACCTACTTCGGATTGGGCAAGGGGCTCTCGGTTTGGGCGGTGTCGATCATGATGGCGCTGCCGCCGCTTGGCGTGATCCTCTCGCAGTATCCGATTGGCCTGGCCTCCGACAAATTCGATCGCCGCAAGGTGATCGTCGCCATGAGCTTCGTCGGCGCCGCGGCAATTGGCGCGATCCTGGTCCTGGGTTTGATCTGGTCGTGGTTCCTGATCGGGCTGGTGACGCTCTTCGGCGTGTTCACGCTGCCGGTCTATTCCCTGGTGATCGCCCACGCCAACGATCACCTGACCAAACAGCAGGTGCTCGGCGCATCGGGAAGGCTCATCCTGCTCTACGGCACCGGCTCGATCATCGGACCGCTGGCGGTGGGCAAGATCATGCACGACTTCGGCCCCAACGGTTTTCCCGCCTATCTGGCGGCCGTATATGGCGGCCTGGGCCTGTTTGCATTATGGCGCGTGGTGATGCGGCCGGAGGACGTGAGAGGCCGCAAAACGAGTCGATGACCGTGTCCCCGACTTCGACCCCGGTCGCCGCACAGAATTTAGGCGAGTGAGATCAAAAGCTTATAAGAATAGTCACAAAAACTGAAAATAGTCCTTGACACCGTACGGTGCGATAGGTAGAAAGGGCCATTCTCCACAATTGGGTTTCGTAACGGGACGGGTGTTGCGCACACCGCCACACTGCGTTTGACAACCTATTTTTCGTAGCTATATTTATTCCGGATGAAGCTGTCCTGGGACGAGGCCAAGCGGCGAGCCACGCTGGAACAGCGCGGATTGGAATTCGCCGATGCAACCGAAGCCTTTGGACGTTTGGAGTATATCATCGAGGATAACCGGCGGGACTATGGCGAACGGCGCTACATCTCGGTTGGGTACATCCGGGCAAGGCTGTGTGTTCTCGTCTGGACGCCACGCGATGGCGGACGGCATATCATTTCGATGAGGAAAGCGAATGCGCGCGAACAAGAACGTTACAAAGCCTGGACTGAATCCCGACGATGATGCTCCGGAACTGACGGATGAGTGGTTCGCCAGAGGAAAGCTCTACGTAGACGGCAAGCCGATTCGCCGCGGCAGGCCCAAGGGCTCCGGAACGAAGGAACTCGTGTCTTTGCGGCTGGACAAGGAAGCGCTCGCCGCCTTTCGCGCTTCCGGGCGTGGATGGCAGGTGCGGATCAACGACGCCGTGACGCGCGCGGCAAAGCGGTTGCAGCGGCAGGCGTGACGGACTCATGCCGGCCTAGAGTCAGTCACTGAGTGCCGTCATTCCAGCCAAGCGATGCGGGACGCATCGCGCGAGCTGGAAACCAGCTTTCGGGATCGCATTTGCGGTGGACAAAGCTGGGTTCCAAATCGCGCGCCGATGCGCGCGTTTGGAATGACGGGTTTTGGGATTCGAATGGCCGAGCCCCCTCGGCGCGTAGCCCGCCGCTCTCTCATGCCTGGGTGAGGCAGAAATTCTGTTGTAATTTCAATGAACTGTAAGAAAAATCATAAAACGCGAAAATAGTCCTTGACACCGTACGGTGCTTTGGCTATAAAGGGTCATCATCCACAATTGGGTCTGACGAAATGGAACGCACGGGCGAAGGTCCGGGCGCGGATGCTTTTGCACGCGCCCGGCTGGATTACGAGACGACGCGGCGGCCGGTGGCTCGATCGCGGAACAGCTCGGCTTCAAGCGCCATGAACTGATGGCGCTGGTCAAGCGCGAGGGCTGGAAGCTCCGTACACGGAGGACTCCGGGCAGGATCGAAACGGCGAAACAGACGATCGCCAGGCTCAAGGGTCTTCTGCAGTCCAGGGTCGCGAGCCTCGAAGGCAGGATCGGCGAATTGGGCGCCGCCGCCGAGGACGCCACGACCGAACGCGAAATCCGCGCCACCAACATGCTGGTGCGCACACTCGAAAAGGTGCTCGATCTTGAACGCAAGGACAGCAGCGAACGAAACCGCGCCAGAAAGCAGCGCCGCGTCGTTGATGACGCCCGCCGCGAGGAGCTTGCGCGAAAGCTTGAAGCGCTGCACGGCGGAAGGAATTATTCGTGAGCGGCTCGCAAGACTGGGCAAGGAAGAGGTCGATGAACTTCTCTTCGACTGGCTGAACTTCGCGCGCGGCTCGCAACTGCCGCCTTTGGATAAGCCGTGGTCGACGGCACTTCTCATGGGTGGGCGCGGCTCCGGCAAGACCCGGGCCGGCGCCGAATGGGTTCGCGCTCGCGCCTGCGGGCTTTGGCCTCAATCGGGCGAAGCGTCCACGCGCATTGGAATCGTGGCGCCCAATTTCGACGAGGCGCGGCTTGTCATGATCGAAGGCAAGTCCGGCTTGCTCGCGGTTCACGACGATGCCTGGCGGCCGGCCTATGAGCCCTCCAAGCGGTTGCTGACATGGCCCAATGGCGCGGTGGCGCAGGTGTTCTCGGCGGAGGAGCCGGAAGGCTTGCGCGGGCCGCAATTCGATTGCGTATGGGCGGACGAGCTGGCCAAATGGAAACACGCCGAGCGCGCCTGGGATATGATCCAGTTCGCGCTGCGTCTCGGCGACAACCCGCGCGCGCTGGTGACGACGACGCCAAGGCCCATTCCGCTGTTGAAACGGCTGATGGCGGAGGAAAGCACGGTGGTGCTGGCGTCGCGGACGGCGGATAATGAAATGTTCCTTGCACAGAGCTTTTTGAAGCACGTCACGGATCGCTATGGCGGTTCGCGGCTCGGGCGCCAGGAGCTTGACGGCGAAATGATCGAGGACGATCCCGACTCGCTGTTCAAGCGCGGCCTGATCGAGAAGGGCCGGGTGCGCGAGGCGCCAGCGCTAACCCGCATCGTGGTGGCGGTCGATCCGCCGGCAAGCCACGGCGCGAGATCGAATGCGTGCGGCATCGTGTGCGCCGGGCTGGGCGTGGACGGGCGCTGCTATGTGCTGGACGATTGCACCGTGGAAAGCGCGAGGCCCGCGCAATGGGCAGCGCGCGTCATCGCGCTCTATCAAGCGCGCAATGCCGACCGTGTGGTGGCGGAAGTGAACCAGGGCGGCGCCATGGTGGAAGCGGTGCTGCGCGAAGTCGATCCCGGCGTGGCCTATCGCGCGGTTCATGCGCGGGAAGGAAAACAGGCGCGCGCGAACCGGTGGCGGCGTTGTACGAAACCGGCCGCGTGTCCCACGTGGGCGCGTTTCCGGAACTCGAGGACGAGATGTGCCAGAACTTCAAGGACGGAGCCAAAAGCCCCGACCGGCTCGATGCGCTGGTGTGGGCGGTGAGCGAGTTGATGATCCGCAGGATGAAGGGGCCGAGGGTGAGTGTGCTGTGAAATGGCGCGAGCCAAGTGCCCTCATCCGGCCTTTGGCCACCTTCTCCCATTTCGCTTCGCTCAACGGGAGAAGGCGAAAGAGACGCCGGGTTTGCTGCAAGTCA
>JAAURV010000003.1 GCA_012032065.1 Hyphomicrobiales bacterium | reverse complement strand
CCAGCGCGCGGACCTGATGTCCCGCCGCCGAGAGCTCTCGCACCACCGAGGAGCCCAAGAACCCCGTGGCGCCGGTGACCAAGACCTTCATGACGACCTCCCGGGCGCCGCGCCCCGGCGGACAGCCTCGACGACGAGCGGCTGGAACTCATCCCGTTCGTCGTCACGGATAGCGCCCATTCGGGCTTCGGCTTCGTCGAGTTCGGGCGCAGCGAGTCGCGCGGGGCGCAGTTCAACCACGCCGGATCGTATTGGCGGAATTTCGACGTGGTGGCGCACGAGCTCGGCCACCAATTCATCTATGCCGCGGTCGGCTTTCCGGCCGGCACCAAGGCCGACGACAAGTACATCGATATCGGCACGCCGGAATTCCGCGGCTTCCACGAATCCGCGGGCGATCTGATCGCGCTGATCTCGAGTCTGCATTTCGATTCGGTGCGCGCGCACCTGCTCGACGGCACGGCGGGCAATCTCGCCAGCTTCAACGAGATCAGCCGGATCGGCGAGCTGCACGAGAGCTTCCAGTTCCGCTCCGCCTTCAACTACAGCAAGGTCGTGCTGGCCGCCGGCACCACTGACGACGCGCCCGTCCTCGAGCATATCGGACGAGGCGGCGCCGAGCAGCGTGACCGTCATGGCCGTGTTGACGAAGCGGGCCCCGCGCCGCTGTTCGCGCTTCAGAGCCTCGTCGCCGTCGAGAGTGTTGGTAAACGAGATGGACGTCATGGCGATGTCCGCGAGGCCTTGGTCCGGCATCTCGCGCAACTCGCGGTAGAACGCCTGGTTGCCGACGAAGAAGCCCGCGTGCAGCACAGCGCTCCTGCCCGAACGATCCGTCACGCGTCGGTGCAGTATCCCGGCGCGCCGAAGCGCCAGGAAAGCATCGACCAGCATCTCGGTGCAGCCGTAGAGACCGATGCGAAACGGTTCCAGCTCCGCGTCAGACGATGGTTGAGTGCCAAGCTTGGCAAGCAGCGCACGGAACTCTGCGTTACGCGTGTGCCTGAGTATCAACGCGTGGGCCAGCGCATCCGCAAACGAGCCGATGCCGAGCTGCAGCGTGCCGCCGTCCTCTATGAGTGTCGCCGCATGCAACGCCATGGCGTAGTCGGCGAGCGACACGGGCTCCTTGGGCGTCGCGAACAGGTCGTAGTGCGGATAGGGCGGTTCCACCAGCACGTCGAAGTCATCGCGCGGGAGCTCGGCTTCGCCCGGCATGTAGGGCAGGTTGGCATTCAGCTCGCCCGCGAACACGATGGGCTTGCCCTGGCGGCGGCGCCTCGCGATGTAAGGCATCAGGTCCAGCGTCACGTCCGTGTTGGAACTGAGGCTGAGCTTGGCGCCGCCGTGCGGCTCCGGCGCGACAAGCTGCGCCATCACGTTGGTGCCGATGCGCTCCAGGTGCGGGCCGACGCGCGAATAGTTGAGGCTCGTATAGTGCTGCTGCACGTTGGCGTTGCCGAGCCAGGCGCCCGCCTGCAGGAAAAATTCCGTGACCTCGACGTTGGGCGGCAGCGTGCCCGCACGCAGCGCCGCGGTGTAGTCGAGATCGGGATAGCTCGCGAACAGTCGGTCGAGCAGCGGCTTGGCGAAGCGCTCCTCCAGGCTGGTGCGATAGCGCGGTCGCGCCAACGACAACCCGGTGAAGATATTGAGGCGAATGCTGCGGTCGGCCTCGGCCAGCCGATAGAGCGCGTTGACCAGCAGCACCGGCTTGCCAATGCCGATCGGGATGGCGAGTCGGATGTCGCGGCCGACACGGCCGACGATGGCCTCGGCGCAACGCGCAGGATCGTTGGATGTGAAAGTCATTTGGCTGTCGGCAGACTAGTGAATGCTGCTTCGTCATCCCGTCGCCGCGTGCATGCGAAGCTTGCACGTGGGAACAGGACGGGACCCATGCACCTCGCATTTAGCTCTCGCGTGCAAATTGAGCACGCCACTTTCCAGACGTCCAATGCCACCCACGACCAGGTCGAGCCTGCGCGTTGACCAGGAGCGCTCTTTGCGCCGTGCATGGGCCCCGGCCTGGTCCCGCTCGTGCCCTGTCGGGCACTCACGGCGCCGGGGTGACGGTGGTTACGACGGCGCCAACGTCATTTCATCGTCGGAATGACGAACTCGGCGCCTTCCTTGACGCCCGACGGCCAGCGGGAGGTGACCGTCTTGGTCTTGGTGTAGAAGCGGACGCTATCCGGGCCGTGCTGATTCAGGTCGCCGAACCCCGAACGCTTCCAGCCGCCGAAGGTGTAGTAGGCAAGCGGCACGGGGATCGGTACGTTCACGCCCACCATGCCGACCTGAACCTTGGCGGCAAAATCGCGCGCCGCGTCGCCGTCACGGGTGAAGATGGCGACACCGTTACCGTACTCGTGGTCGTTGGCGAGTTGCAGTCCCTCGGTGTAGGTCTTGGCGCGCACCACCGACAGCACAGGGCCGAAAATCTCCTCCTTGTAGATGCGCATGTCGGGCTTCACCTCGTCGAACAGGCAGCCGCCCATGTAGAAGCCGTTCTCGTAGCCCTGCAGCTTGAAGTCGCGCCCGTCGACCTTCAGCTTGGCGCCTTCCTTGATGCCGATATCGACGTAGTCCTTCACCTTCTTGAGGTGCGCGGCCGTCACCAGCGGACCGAGGTCGGCGTCGCCGGATGTCGACGGACCGATCTTGAGGCTCTCCACGCGCGGAATGAGCTTCTCGACCAGGATGTCGGCCGTCTTCTGGCCGACCGGAACCGCGACCGACACTGCCATGCAGCGCTCGCCGGCCGAGCCGTAGCCGGCACCGACCAGCGCATCGACGGCCTGGTCCATGTCGGCGTCGGGCATGATGATCATGTGGTTCTTGGCGCCGCCGAAGCACTGCACGCGCTTACCCGCAGCACAGCCGCGCGTATAGATGTACTCCGCGATCGGAGTGGAGCCGACGAAGCCGATGGCCACGATATCGCGATGATCGAGGATGGCGTCCACCGCTTCCTTGTCGCCGTTGACGACATTGAGAATGCCGGGCGGCAGGCCCGCCTCGAGGAAGAGTTCCGCGATGCGCATCGGGCAGGAGGGATCGCGCTCGGAGGGCTTGAGGATGAAGGCGTTGCCGCAGGCGATGGCGGGTGCGCACTTCCACAAGGGGATCATGGCCGGGAAGTTGAACGGCGTGATGCCGGCGACGACGCCGAGCGCCTGGCGCATGGAATACATGTCGATGCCCGGGCCCGCGCCATCGGTGTATTCGCCCTTGAGGAGATGGGGAATGCCGCAGGCGAATTCCGCCACTTCGACGCCGCGCTGCAAATCGCCGAGCGCGTCGGGAACGGTCTTGCCGTGCTCCATGGAGATGAGCGTGGCGAGTTCTTCCTTGTGCGTGGCCGCAAGGTCGAGGAACTTCATCATGATCCGGGCGCGGAATTGCGGGTTCTTGGCGGCCCAGGCCGGTTGCGCCGCCTTGGCGTTCTCGATGGCCGCGCGCAGTTCCGCCTTGGAGGCGAGCGCCACCCGGGCCTGAACCTCGCCGGTATTCGGGTTGAACACATCGGCTGTCCGCCCCGAGGTTCCCTGCACATGCTTGCCGCCGATGAAATGCCCGATGTCCTTTGCCATGACTCATGCGTCCTTGTTGTTATGGGGCGAGATTAGGGTTGGGGCTTCACACCTGCAAGCGGATGCTTACTTTTCCAGCAAGCCCACGACCTGGGCGAGGGTCTCGAGCAGGAGGTCAAGCTCGGCGCGGTAGTAGACGACGCGGCCCCGGCGCTGCTGTTTGAGGAGGCCGCGCAGCGTCATGTCCTTCAGATGAAACGACAGCGTCGGTGGGGCGAGGCGAAGTGCCGCGGCAATCTCGCCGGCGGGCATGCCCGGAGCGGCCGGGTCCTTCGAGACCTGGGCGAGGAGCTTCAGCACCTCAAGCCGGGTCGGCTGGCCAAGACAGCCGAGTATCGCTGCCATCTGCTTTGTTTTCATCATTCCATAGTTTCAAAACAATCTTGTCTTCCGAGTCAAGGGCCGCTGCTAAGATTGATGACGGCAATGGTTACCGCCGCGCCTTGCGTCGAAAGGGGCGCTGAAAACGATCAGGCCGCCGCCCTATCCGTCATCTCGCAGGTATGAGAAAAATCGATACCGGAAGATTGACAGTCCCACCGCCCGGCCGATCAGTCCTTCAGGTGCACCGAGGGTACCCAGAGGTAGCCGTCGTCGTCGATCAGCACTGCCTCACGCAGTCCGTGTGGTTTGTCGAGTGCTCCGGCCAGAACCGTGAAGCCCTCGTCGCGCGCACGCTTCTCGGCGCCGTCGGGATCGAGGCCATAGATGCGCAATTCGACCCCTATTCCCCTTGCGTCAACTCCCGCTATAAGACCGGAGACGGGATTGTGACTGTAGGTGTGATCGGCATGAAGCATGTAGTCACCGCCGATCAAACGCAGCATGGCGAAATCTGAATCCGAATAAAATACTGTAGATTGAAGTACTTGTTTGTGAAATTTGAGAGACTGATCGATGTTTCTGACAAGCAGGTTGAAGCCAAGGCCGCGAAGGCTCTTGCCGTAGTTGGGAGCGTCGAGTGGCGGGTGCTGATCGGGCGATCTGGTCTTCATGCCCGCATCAAGACACGCTCGCGGCCCTCCTGTCCATTCCACATGACCGTGCAAGGAGGGATCCGGTTGGCGTCGTCGACGCCGTGGCGGCGAAGCGCCAGCAGGAACAGCACGGCGGCGTCGGTCACCAGATCGGTCAAGTCGCCTGATTCGAGGTTGTCGTCAAGAAGTTCGGTGAGCCTGCGGCCGGCAAGCTCCGCCATGTTATTCAATTCGCTCATGCTGAGGGACACCGCCTCCTGCCAGCTTTCCATCAGGTCGTCGTGAGTGATTTCGGCCAGCACACAGCCGGCGATCATCAACGGAAGATTGCCGCGCCGCTGAATGGCATGCACCCGCTCGTCGGGACTATCTGTCCCGGGAAGGGTCAAAGTGAAGGCCGGGGTTTCCGGCGAAACGGTTACGGTGGGCATGATGGCTTCGAAGCTCCAGCCCGCATCTTGCGCCAGCGCCTATTGCCAACCCGTTAACCATGCCGGGCGGGCTAAGAACCCCCGAAAGCTCTGGCGATGATCGCATCGCGGCCAATCGAACTCGACACTCCCAACTCGCAACGCGCGGACATCTCCGTTTTGGCGGATCGCCAACGCCATTTGCCAATGCCGAGTCTTGCAGGGCACGCCAGTTTGCACAATAGTCGGCTTCGGAGGGACGGTCATCCGCTGGATGTTAGTTTACAACAACAGGAGCACAAAGCCATGTCGATCGCCGATCCGTCAGCCATGAATCGCCGCCGCTTGATGACCAGTCTTGCAGCCACCGGAGCCTTGGGAGCGGCAACGCTTGCCGGAAGCGAAGCAAAGGGCGCCACCGGAGTGACCGAGTCGGGCTCGGTCGCGTGGACGCAGGCCCACAACAACAACCATGTGTTGGAGTTGCAGGCCGCGGGCGCTGGCCCCTCTACGGGCGAAGTGACGGTCGAGTATTGGGGCCACTGTGCGATCAAGATCACTTCGCCCAAGGGATTCTCGATGATTTTCGATCCCTGGCGCAACGACCCCTCTGGCTATTGGGGGATCTGGTTTCCTAACGATTTCTCAAAACCGGTCGTCGATGCGGGATTCTCCACTCATGCCCACTTCGATCACGACGCCATCAATCTCGTACAGGCGACGATGCTGCTCGACCGGGTGCCCGGCGTTTTCCAGTTCACCGATGTCACCGTGACCGGCGTCGCCGACAAGCACGCCTGCGAAGCGCCGGGCTGGTATCCCTGGACCAACGCGATCAAGGAGTTCGGCGGCGATCCGTGCCCGCCCAACAACCCCGGCCACATGGACATGGTGACCTATGTCGTTGAGACCGGCGGCATTCGTATCCTCATCTGGGGCGACAACCGGCACAATCCGCCCGATGACGTCTGGCAGCGTTGGGGCCGGATCGACGTGTTGACGCTGCCCGTAGACGGTTCGCAGCACATCCTGAGTTACGATCAAGCGAACGGCATCGTCGCCAGGCTGAAGCCCAAGGTGGTCATTCCGACTCACTATCTCTGCGAGGGCACATCGCTGACCTTGAGCACGCTGCAACCCGCCGACGAGTGGGTGAACGCGCAGAAAAGCAAGAAGAAGCTCGATGGCGCCACGCTCAAGCTCAACGCCGCGGACGTTGCCAAGATGAACGGCGAGTTCCTCTATTTCGGTAACAACGTTATGAAGACCTGACCACGGCGAAGCGCATGAACCGGCCGGTGCGCGGCGGAGAAACCGCCTCCGGTCACTCCTCTCTGCGACGCGACCGCTGCGGCCGGGCGGCTGACGACACGCACGAACTGCACGGCGTCGGCGGCGTCCTTGACAGCTTCGACATTCCGAGAAGGCTTGCATGGAAGACGTTGGACGGCGGACTTTGTCCTCAGAAGCCCCGCAGGGCGTTAATTCATCCGGGCCATGCCACCAAGCCAAGGTTAAGAGTCAACTCTGCGGCCCACGCCCGCCCAATCTTGTTGCGTGAATCCGCTCGCATTGTCCTTCACGCCCCACCGCCATAGGCCATGTCCCGCCAGCGCTGGCGATAGCCCGGGAGCGGCTCGATCCTGGCGGGCGACGCCCGGCGCAGATGCAATTCGATGTGCGGCAGCGTGCCGTTTTCCATGAGCGCGAGGCAGGCGGCGCCCGCCGTGGTGCCGTCGCGGATGTTGGAGGAGATTACGCGCTGGTCTTTCCTCAAGGCGGCGAGGATCGCAAGGAAGCAGGCGTTCCCGGCGAATGGGCCGTCGATGATGATGTCGCCCTCCGAGCCAACCGCGTCGAGCTGTTCCGAGACCATGAGCGCGCAATAGAGCGAGGCGAGCGAAGCAAGCCCTTCTGGCGATTTGGGCGGAGCGCCAATGATGCGGCCCTTAAGTCCCGAGCCTGGGACCGGGCCGCCGGAATCGCTGAAGGATGGCAGCGCGAAGGTGCTCTCGGCGATCAGAGCTGCGATTGTTTCCAGAGCCGGATTCGCGGCCACGCCCTTGGTCAGGATTTCGTATTCCTTGCCGGCGAAGAATCGCGAGGTGGCGATGCGCTGGCCGAAAATGCCGGTGTTGGTGCAGGTGTCGCGGGCCTCATCGAGCGCCGAGACGGGCGTTGCCGCATCGAAGCTGATGCTCCAGGTGCCGGTCGAAACCAGGGTGAAAGATTCAAGCCCCGCCGCCTGATAACGTACATAGTTTGCGGATGAATCGTGGATGCCGGCGAGAACGGCGCCGTTTCCCTCAAGTCCCCGCCCGCAAAATTCCGGCTTGAGCTTGCCGATTTCCTCCCAGGCATTTCGCATCGGCGGAAAGAGTTTGTCCCAGCCCTGGCGCTTGGCGAGGCTCGAATAGCCGCCGTCGGCCACATTCATCAGATGCGTCTGGCACGACATGCTGGTGATCTCGGCGCAAGGCGCGCCGCACAGCCGGTAGCCGATATATTGAATCCACGGCATCAGCGTTGCGGTGTTG
Organism: Hyphomicrobiales bacterium; assembly: GCA_012032065.1. Classification (GTDB taxonomy): domain Bacteria; phylum Pseudomonadota; class Alphaproteobacteria; order Rhizobiales; family Aestuariivirgaceae; genus Aestuariivirga. The sequence goes on along the minus strand of JAAURV010000003.1, from coordinate 22,135 downwards.
GAAAATTCGCGAGGCCAGGCCTTCTGCTGCCAATAAAGCTGCAGGCCATGGGTGAGCGCCACGGGAAGCGTCGCGCAGTAGGCTTCCGCAAAGCGAGGCGCGATCTTGAGATACTCCGCTCTGATCTCCGCCGGAGGATCGCTCAAGTAATCCATGATGGGTAGCGCCAGACTTTCGTCCTTCGCCACGCAGGCCATGGCCGCGCCATGGGCGCAGGGCACGATCACATCTACCGGCAAGATGGCGTCAAGCTCCGGAATGGCCGACTTGAAGAAGGCAATGGCAGGCTCAGGATCGATTGTTTTGTAGAGCGGCGTGTCTATGTGTCGGCTCGAAACTTTCCGCTCGGCAATCAGATTTCCGGCTGAATCGAAGAGAACCAGCTTGGTATTGGTGTAGCCGGCATCGGTGACGGCTATTCCGCGAGGTTTTCCGGCAGGCATGAGCAAGTCCCCAATCACCGCGCAGGTTGCGCAATCCCCAAGCCGCAGTCAATTGCGTGGCGCTGAAGCGGAGCGTTCCAACAGGGCGATGGAAAACCACGGTAGCCGGAACTATCGTGTCTCGTCGAATTCCACCTCTGCACTATGGGAGCACAGGGAATGACATACGATGCCCCAAACGAAGGCGCCGAGATGGATTTCCGCCGGCGCATGTCCTACGGCGATTACCTCAAAATCGACCGTATCCTGACCGCGCAGGAACCGCTCTCGCCGGCGCATGACGAGATGCTGTTCATCATCCAGCATCAGACGTCGGAACTCTGGATGAAACTGGCGCTCTACGAAATCGGCGCTGCCCGGTTGGCGATCGCGGCCGACAAAACAGCAGTTGCAACCAAAATTCTGGCCCGCGTGGCGCGGATATTCGAGCAACTCAATTCGGCCTGGGATGTCTTGCGCACCATGACGCCCTCGGAATACACGCGCTTTCGCGATGATTTGGGACAAAGCTCGGGCTTCCAGTCGTGGCAATACCGGCTCATCGAATTTGCCGTCGGCAACCGAAATCTCGCGATGCTGAAACCCCATGAACACCGCCCGGACCTGATCGAGAAACTGGAAGCGGAGCTGGCGACGCCATCGCTCTATGATGAAGTTCTGCGGCGGCTGGCCCGGCTCGGTTTGCCGGTTCCCAAGGCCGTACTGGAGCGCGACCTTCGTCAGCCCTGGCAATCAAACGACGCCGTCATGGCGGTGTGGGCCATCGTCTACAGGGCGCCAGATACGCACTGGGAGGCCTACGAATTGGCGGAAAAGCTCGTCGACTTCGAAGACTACTTCCGCCGCTGGCGCTTCAACCACGTCACCACGGTCGAGCGGGTTATCGGTTTCAAACGCGGCACCGGCGGAACCGCGGGGGTCTCCTATTTGCGCCGGATGTTGGACGTTGAACTTTTTCCGGAGCTTTGGCGGGTGAGGACGGAGCTTTGACGAATGTTCGGCGGCACACCTTCACTCCTCCCCGCTTCGCGGGGAGGGGTCGCCGCGAAAGCGGCGGGGGTGGGGGCGTGCAGTTATGACACACCTCCACCGTCTTGCAGCGTGACTTCCCCTCCCCGCGAACGCGGGGAGGGGTGGAAGGCCGGCCGCATGGCAATTCATTGGACTGCGAGCAAAACCCACAGTAGGTTCCGCCCGTTTCAATCATCGGGACCGCCATGCCGAAACTCAAATATCGCGCACTCAGAAAAGACGTCATCGCCACCTGCCTTGCGATGAACGAAGAGGGCATCAATCAGGGGACATCCGGAAATGTCAGTGTACGGACGGATGAGGGATTTCTGATCACGGCATCGGGCATACCCTACAAGAAGATGAAGCCGGTCCATGTCGTCGAGATGGATCTGGATGGCGGATACCGCGGAGATTTTCTGCCATCCACCGAATGGCGCATGCATATGGATATCTTCAAGGCCAGGCCGGAGGCCAAGGCGATCGTGCATACCCATTCGATGTTTGCCACCGCACTCGCCTGCCTGCGCAAGGATGTTCCGGCGTTTCATTATATGATCGGAGTCACGGGTGGATCGTCGCTCAGGGTTTCGGACTATGCCGAGTTTGGGACGCAGGCGTTGTCGGACACGATGCTCAAGGCGTTGGCGGACCGCAAAGCCTGCCTGCTCGCCAATCATGGGCAGATCGCCTTCGGCCCCGATCTCGAAAAGGCGCTGTGGCTGGCCGGCGAGATCGAGGCGCTGTGCAAGCAGTATTGGGCGGCCTGCCTTGCCGGTGCGCCGGCCATTCTCGACGACAAGCTGATGAAAACGGTGCTGGCGCGATTCAAGTCTTATGGAAAACAGCCGGACGACCTGACCAAGGACGATGCGCCTTCGGTCTTCGCGCCCGCCAAGCGCGCCGACGCGCCGTCGCGCAAGCCGAAGGGCAAAAAGGGCTGAAGAAGCCCTTCGCGCAGGGTTGACAGTGGCGAGCGGCGCTCACTAGACTGCGATACCTTTCGCAGCAACGACAACAAATGTTTCACGTCATGGCGCCGTTCATGGGAGGACGTTCGCGTTCCCCTGCTGCTCCCGCAGCGAGGGTTATATGACGGCTGCCCTGGCTCAAAAACCGAAACCGATGGGGTGGCTCTCCTCCGAGCATCCGCTGCCGTGGCTGATGCCCGCGGCGGCGCTGATGATCGTGTTCGGCATTTTCCCGCTCTACAAGGCGATCGAGAGTTCGCTCTATCGAAAGAACGCCGCGACGCGGAAGCTGCTCTTCGATCCCGACTATAACTGGGTGAAAGCGCTTTCGGACGAGCGGCTGTGGAACGCGCTTTTCAATACGATGATTTATACGAGCGTGGCGATTGTGTTTCAGCTTGTGCTGGGCATGCTGATCGCGCTGCTTCTCGATAGCGACCGCAAGGGTTACGGCCTGATGCGCGCGCTGATGACGCTGCCGCTGGTCATTCCGCCCGCCGTCACGGCATGATGTTTCTGTTGATGCTCAACGGCTCCTTCGGGGTGATCGCGCGTGGCATCATGGAAGTGGGGCTTTTGCCGCCCGGTTACTCCATCCTGGGCCAGGCCAATACGGCAATGGCGGGCGTGCTTCTCGCCGAGGTCTGGCAGTGGACGCCATTCATGGTGCTGATCATGCTGGCGGGGCTGCGATCCCTGCCCAAGGAACCGTTCGAAGCGGCGGCCATCGATGGCGCGTCGCCGGTGCAGGCTTTTTTCAAGTTGACGCTTCCGATGATGTCGAAGGTGATCGCCATCGCGGTGTTGATCCGCGGCATCGATCTGCTGCGCGCCTTCGACTACGTGAAGGTCATGACGGACTCGGGGCCGGGAACCGCCACGGAAACCATGACCTCCTATTCGGGCCGCATTTATTTCGGCAATGCCGACTTCCCTTACGCTTCCACCATCGCGCTCCTGACCCTCATCCTCGTGATCATCGTGTCGACGGTGTTCATGAAGGTTTTCAGGGTGAAACTCTGATGGAACTCTCCCGCCCCTGGCAATTGTTGCGCGACGCGCTCGCTGTTTTCGTCACCGCTCTCTTCATGTTTCCGATCTTCTGGTGGGCGATGACGTCGATCAAGCCGATCAGCGCGGTTTTCGACAAGGACCGCGTGGTGTGGTTCGATTTCGTGCCGACGCCGATCAACTATGCCGTCACCCTGTTCGGCCGTTCGCGCTCGCAGATGGCCATTGACGAAGGCCTCGGCATGGGGGTCGCGGGCGCGGAGGCCTACGACTCGCGGCAGTCCATCATCGACACGATCGTCATATCCGTGGGCGCCACCGCCATCACCATGGCCGTGGCGGTTCTCGCGGCCTACGCCCTGTCGCGCATGAAGTTCAGCGGCCGCGATGCCTATCTGAACTGGGTTCTTGGCCAGCGCTTCATGCCGCCCATCGCCATCCTCATTCCGCTGGTGACGCTCTACAAGACAGCGGGGCTTCGAGACACCGACAACTACTACATGGGCTATCTTGGCCTCATGCTGATCTACGCGCTGATGAACCTTCCGATCGCACTCCTCCTCATGAAGTCGTTCTTCGACGACATTCCGAAGGACGTCGACGAGGCGGCGATGATCGACGGCGCCACGCGCGCGCAAACCTTCCGGCGCATCGTGCTGCCGATGGCGAAGGGCGGCATCGCGGCTTCCGCCGTGCTCTGCTTCATCTTCTCATGGACCGAATTCCTGCTCTCGCTCTTCCTCACCACCGACATCCGCACGGTGCCGGTGAAGATACAGACTTTCGTCACATCCACGGGCAACGAATGGGGCTTCATCGCGGCGCTCGGTACCGCCGCCGCGATCCCAAGCTTCATCTTCATTTTGCTCGTGCAACGCCATCTGGTGCGCGGCCTCACTCTCGGTTCGTTGAAGGAGTGAGGACGCCGCGCGAGAAACCGAAGCTCTAACCCATGGGAGGATCAAACTATGAGCTTTAAAGAATACGACAAAAAGACCTACATCGTCGACACCGCGAAGGACTTCGCGGCGCGGCGCATCTCGAAACGCGCGTTTCTCAAGAAGATGGGACTCGCGGGCGTCGGCTTCTCCGCCTTTAACGTGGGACTGCTTGGAAACACGCGGCCCTTCCGCGGCGGCGGGCTGATTGGCGGCGCGGCCTTCGCGCAGGACATGGAGGTCAACAAGTGGCTGAAGGATGTTGGCTCCAAGTTCAAGGGCGCCAAGATCCGCTACACGTCGGAAGCAACGCCGCCGACCGTCGTGCTCGACAAGCTGAAGGCCGAGTTCACCGAGGCGACCGGCATCGAGGTCGAAATCGAAATCGTGCCGCTGGAACAGGTTTTGGCCAAGGCCACGCAGGACGTGCAAGGCCAGCTTGGCTCCTACGACCTCTATTATCTCGACCAGTCGTGGGTGGCGACCTTCGCCCAGGACACCGTCGATCCGATCCAGTACTACAAGGACAAGCCGGACCTCGCCATGCCCGGCATGGACTGGGAGGACTTCTCCAAGCCCCTGGTGGATGGCCTCGCCGTCTACGAAGGCAAGTGGGCCGGCATTCCCTTCGACATCCCGATCATGACGACGATGTACCGCAAGGACATTCTGGAGAAGCACAAGATCGCGCCTCCGAACACGGTGGATGAATTCGTCGCCGCCGTGAAGATGATCACCGAAGCGGAAAAAGCCAATGGCATGTTCGGCACCGGCCTTCAGGCCAAGTCCGGGCACTACTCGCTCAACTGCGACTGGACTCAGGTGGTGTGGAACGAAGGCGGCTCCATTTTCACCAAGGACAAGAAGTTCTCGGGCAACGACGAAGCGGGCGTGCGCGGCCTGCAGATTTATCAGGAGTTGCTCAAGAACTCTCCGGCCGAATCCACCAACTCCACCTGGGATGGCCAGTGGCAGATGATGGCTTCGGGCCAAGTGGCGCTGATCAACTCCTGGGACGAGTTCTTCCCCGGTCTCGATGCCGACGACTCCAAGGTCAAGGGCCTGTGGGAGTGCAAGCGTCCGATCCAGGGCAAGGCATTGCGTCCGGTCGCGGATGCAGGCTTCGGCGAAATCCCGAACTGGGGCCATCAGGGCGGCTCGATCCTCGGCCTGTCGAAATACTCGAAGAATATCGACGCGGCATGGATCTTCATGCAGTGGGCGTGCTCGAAGGACATCATGACACGCTGCACGCTGGGCGGCGGATTTGCGCCGATGCGCATCTCCTCGTTCAACGATCCCCGGGTCAAGGCCAAGGAAGTCGTCGGCTCGGGAACGACCCGCCACTTGCCGGTCGTTCTCGAGACCATCAACAACGACATGGCTTCGGAACCCGACATGCCGCTGTGGGCGGGATTCTCGAACAACGAGATTCCGGTCAACCTCGGCAAACTCTTGACCGGCCAGGACTTCGGCGGCGACGCCAAGAAGTGCATGGACACGGTGGCCGCGGCCATCGACGCGGCAGTCGCGGACGCGGGGCTGCTGTAAGGAATTGGCGGGGAAGAGTTCGCTCTTCCCCTCCTTCCGGCATCCCGGCGATAGCCGGACCCATCGCGCAGCTCGCTTCGTCATTGAAAGTACGCGAGTTGAGGCATGAGTCCCGGCTATCTCGCCGGGATGACGATGTAAATGGCTGCAAATGAAACAAGATCTCGTCATCGGTATCGACTCCTCAACGACCGCGACAAAGGCAATAGCGTTCGACAAGCGAGGCCGCGCCGTGGCGGAAGGACGCGCGGACGTGCCGATTTCCAATCCGCGCATGGGCTGGTTCGAACAGGATGTCGCGGACTGGACGGGATCGCTGACGATCGCGCTGAAGCAGCTGACGAAGAAAGTAGGGAAGGACCGGATTGCGGCGCTTGCCATTTCCAATCAGCGCGAAAGCTTCGCCCAATTCGATGAAAAGGGAAAAGCGCTGCGGCCGGGAACGCTGTGGCTCGACGAGCGCGCTCATGAGGAAGTCAAGGAGGTCGGTGAAGAGTTTGGCGGCGAGACGGTGCACGCAACCTCCGGCATTCCCCTCGACATCACGCCCTGCCTCTACCGTTGCCGCTGGCTTTCAAAACACGAACCGAAGATCTGGGCGAAGACGCATAAGACCACCGAGGTGCATGGAATCCTCGCGCATTTTCTCACGGGCGAATGGAAGACGTCGATTTCCTCCGCGAGTCCCATGGGTTTTCTCGACGCCAAGACTTACGATTGGTCGGACACGCTGTTGAAGGCGGGCTGCCTCAGGCGCGAGCAATTGCCGATGCTCGTTCCATCCGGCGAAATCATGGGCGAGGTCAGCGAAATCGCCGCGAAAATCACCGGCCTCAAAGCGGGAACGCCCGTGGTTGCGGGCGGCGGCGATGGGCAATGCGCGGGGACTGGCGCCAATATTTTTCTGAAGGGCCGCGCCTATCTTAACCTCGGCACGGCTGTGGTGTCCGGCAGCTATGGCGAGAGCTACGCCATCGATCGCGCCTTCCGCAGCCTTGTCGCGGTTGGCGAGAAAGGCTTCAGCTTCGAGACCGCCATCCGCACCGGCACTTATCTGGTGACGTGGTTCGTCGAGCGTTTGTTCGGCGAGAATCCGCGCAAGACTCCCAAAATTTTCGCCGCGCTTGAAGCGGAAGCGGCAACCGTGCCCATCGGATCGCGCGGGCTCGTGCTGCTGCCTTACTTCTCGGGGATTATGACGCCCTATTGGGACCCGCGGGGCGCGGCGTGATGGCGGGGCTTTCGGGAAGCCACACCCGCGCCGATCTCTACCGCGCGATGCTGGAAGGCATCGCTCTCGAACAGGCAATGATGAGCAATCGCGTGGCGCAGGCGACGAGCCCCATCGGCCATTTCGCCATCGTTGGTGGCGGGTCGAAATCGGATTTGTGGTGTCAGATCGTTTCGGATGCGTCCGGTAGAGTTGTGAAGCGACTCGATACAGTTGAAGCCTCGGCACTCGGGGCAGCCATGGCGGCAGCCAGAGGCGGTGGCTGGTACAAGACGATTGCCGAAGCCTCCGCCGCCATGTCGGGCAAACCCACAAAAACCTTCCGCCCGCGGGACAAGGAAGCGAAGGCTTATGCGGAGCTTCTTGCAATCTATCAGGACCTTTGGCCAAAGCTCGCGGACTGGAACGAGCGGCTGCAGGTCTTTGCGAGGAAACGCTCATGACAGCGGCGGCCGCAGAGAAACCGCGCCGCACGGACTGGAACACGCTGATCCGCGAGGTGATCTCCGGCGAATGGCGCGATCCCGAGACGGGCAAGCGCTGCGATGTTCCCTTCGAGACCATCCGCATCGAAGAGTCGCTCGACGGCGGCGCTGCCGATCTGGTGGCGCCGCTCAAGATCGGGCGGAAGCTCGCGGTGGTTTCAGACACGAACACTTTCGAAGCCATGGGCCGCCGCGTGGCCAAGGAACTCAAGGGCTGGACGAGCGTCGAGGAGATCGTGTTCCCCGGCGATACGCATTGCGACGAACCCACCATTGCTCTCATGCAGGAGAAGACGCGGCATTGCGAGGGCTGCGTTGTCGTGGGTTCGGGATCGCTCTCGGATACGGTGAAATTCGCGACTTTCAAGGATGGCCGGAAATATGCGAGTTTCGCCACTGCCGCGTCGATGAACGGCTATGGCGCGGTAACCGCTTCGGTGACGCTGCGCAACGGCTACAAGACCAGCGTTCCGGCGCACGCGCCGCGCGGCGTGTTCGTCGATCTCGGCGTGAACGCGGTGGCGCCGGCATGGCTTTCGGCGGCGGGGCTTGGCGACAGCCTGTGCCGCCCGACCGCGCAAGTCGAATGGTGGGCCTCGCACCGGCTTTTCGGCACGCACTATACAAAGACGCCGTTCGATATCTTCAATGTGGAGAACGACGAGGCGGAGATGATCCGCACCGCGCCCGATCTTGCAAAGCACAGCACCGAGGCCAATGGCTATCTCTACCGCGTGCTGATGCAGGCGAGCTTCGGCAACAACATCGTGGGCTCGTCGCATTCGGGCTCGATGGGCGAGCATCAGGTCTCGCACTGGATCGACATGTTCGCGGGGAGCGCGCATCCCGGAACGACACATGGCCAGCAGGTGGGCGTCGCCTCGATCGCACTGGCCAGGCTGCACAAGCTGCTTGTTTCGATGGACAAGCCGCCGAAGGTTTCGCCAACGCGGATTTCGGAAACGGATTTCGTCACCCGCTACGGCGAAGACATCGGCGGATTGATGTTGTTGAAGCGTCGAAAAAGGCGCTCGACGCCATGGATGCCGCGGTGATGAACCAAAAACTCAACGAGCTTTGGCCGGAGCTTCGCGAAGAAATGCGCGGCATGATGATGGAGCCAGACGAGATCGCCCGCATCATCCGCGCCGCTGGCGGACCCACCACCGCGACGGAGCTTGGCATTTCCGTCAAACTCTGGCGAAATGCGGTGAAGTTTGCCCGCGACGTGCGCAACCGCTGGTCCTTTCTCGACCTCGCGGACGATGCGGGCCTGCTCGACGGTTTTCTCGCGGACGATCCGCAATAGGGACGGGGACCAAACATGGCTTCGGTGACAGTCAGGAATATCCGCAAGAACTACGGCAGCGTGGAGGTGATCCACGGCATCGACCTGGAGATCAAGGACGGATCCTTCGTCGTTCTGCTCGGGCCTTCGGGCTGCGGCAAGTCCACGCTTCTGCGCATGATCGCGGGGTTGGAGAGCGTCACTTCGGGCGACATCGAGATTGCGGGACAGCGCGTCAACGGCGTTCATCCGAAGGACCGCAACATCGCCATGGTGTTCCAGAACTACGCGCTTTACGCCCACATGAACGTCAAGGAGAACATGAGTTTTTCGTTGGCGCTGAAGAAGCGGCCGCAGAGCGAGATCGACGAGAAAACGGCGTGGGCAGCGAAGATTCTCAATCTCGAACCCTATTTGGCGCGGTTTCCGCGTGAGCTATCGGGCGGGCAGCGGCAACGCGTCGCCATGGGCCGCGCCATCGTGCGCGATCCCGCGGTGTTCCTGTTCGACGAGCCGTTGTCGAATCTCGATGCGAAGCTGCGCGTGCAGATGCGGACCGAGATCAAGGATTTGCACGAGCGCCTCAAGACCACGACCGTTTATGTGACGCATGACCAGATCGAGGCCATGACCATGGCGGATGTGATCGTGATCCTGCGCGACGGCGTGATCGAGCAGGCGGGCACGCCGCTCGAGGTCTACGACAATCCCGCCAATCTGTTCGTCGCCGAGTTCATCGGCTCTCCCGGGATGAATTTGCTGCGCGGCGAGATCGGCAAAACCGGCTTCCGCACGGAAGGCGGAGCGCTTCTTCCGCTTCCCAAGCCGCACAAAGGCAAGACGGGGCAGAAAGCGCTTTATGGAATCCGGCCCGAACATCTTTCGCCGGGCAAGGGGGTCACGGCAGAGGTCTCCGTCACCGAGCCGACAGGGCCTGAGATTCACATCTATGCGGATCTGGCGGGCAGCGAAGTCTGCGCCATCAGCCGCGAGCGCATCCAGCCATCGCGCGGAAGCAAGATTGGCCTCGCGCCAGACACATCGCGCGTTCATCTCTTCGATGCCGCCACGGGTATGGCCATTCGATGAGCGTCGCCGCCATTCTCGGCGCCGGCGTCATGGGCTCGGCCATGTGTATGCCCCTTGCCGATCGTGGCCATACCGTCAGACTGACGGGAACGCATCTGGACGAGATGATCATCGAATCCGTGCGCGCAAATGGCCTGCATCCCAAGTTAAACGTCACGTTACCGAAACAAATTGCGCCGTTTCAGCACGTCGCTTTTGCCGAGGCCGCAAGCGGCGCGGACCTTATCGTGCTCGGCGTGAGTTCAGCGGGCATCGGCTGGGCCATCGACCGGCTTTGCGATGTGCTGCCGGGGCCGGTTCCGATCCTGATGATCACAAAGGGCATGCATCCGCAGACCGATACGCTTCATGCGTTGCCGGACTATGTGGAACGGGAACTCAAGCGGCGGCGCGGCTTCGATGCGAAAGTGTCGGCGATCGCAGGCCCGTGCATCGCCGGCGAACTCGGCGCGCGCCGCCATACCGGAACCGTCATCGTGTCGCGCGATATGAGCGAAGCGCAGCGGCTCGCGGAAATGCTGAAGACCGAGTATTACCATCCGCGCGCCTCGGAAGACATGATGGGCGTGGAGTTGAACGCGGCATTCAAAAATTTCTTCGCCATTGCCGTGGGCTGGGCGGCGGGCAGGCTCGAAACGCTACCGCCCGCGGAAAACCGCGCCTTCAATCACAACGCTGCTGCCATCGTGTTCAGCCAGGCGATCAAGGAACTGGCCATGCTCACGCGCGCATTGGGCGGGCGTGAGGACACTGCTTATGGGATGCCGGGAGCGGGCGATCTCTACGTGACCTGCATGGCGGGGCGCAATTCGAGACTCGGCAACAATCTCGGGCGCGGCCTCACCTACAAGCAGACGAAGGACGGCCCGATGAAGGGCGACACGATTGAAGGCGCGGAACTCGGCGCCGCCGTGGCGGTATCGCTTCGTTCCATGATGGACTCTGGACTGTTGAAGCAGGAAGAGCTTCCGCTCACCGTGGCGCTCCTCGATGCGCTAACGCGAGATGCGCCGCTCGACATTCCCTTCGCGCGCTTGCACCCATGACGGACGTCGCTCTCGGCATCGATATCGGCACCTCGGGGGTGCGCATCGTGGCGGTCAACAGTTCCGGAAAAATCGAAGCAATGTCGGCCAAGCCTATTATCGCGCCGTTGCAGGGTTTCGGCCGCATCCTGCAGGATCCCGCCATATGGTGGGACGCCACCAGCGAGGCGCTGAGGGCGCTCGATCTCAAGGGGCTTACAGTAAGGGCCATCGCGGTCGATGGCACATCCGGCACCATCCTGCCGGTTGCGGAAAACGGAACGCCGCTTGGCCTTGCATCGATGTACAACGACGTGGCGGAGCCGAGCGATCTCGCAAAGGTCAAGGCCGCCGCCTCGCCCGATACGGCGGCACTCGGCAGCACCTCGCCGCTGGCGCGGGCCTTGCCGATGGCGGCCAATGCGGAGCGCATTCTGCATCAGGCCGACTGGATCGCGGGACAATTCTCGGGGCGATTTGACTCAAGCGACGAAAACAACGCTTTGAAGACCGGCTACGATCCGGTGGCGCGGCGCTGGCCGGAGTGGGTGGAGAAAACCGGGATCGAGCCGGCGAAGCTTCCAAATGTTGTTCCCGCTGGAACGAAAATTGGAACGATCATGCCGGAAGCAGCGAAGGCGTTCGGCCTGCCTTCCGATACGGCGATCGTCGCGGGCACGACGGATGGCTGCGCTGCCTTCCTGGCGAGCGGTGCGTCGGAAGCGGGAGACGGCGTCACATCGCTTGGCACGACACTCACCATCAAGCTGCTTTCGGCCACACCGGTGTTCGCGCCCGCCTTCGGCATCTACAGCCACAGGATCGGCGATCGGTGGCTGGCAGGCGGGGCTTCCAACACCGGCGGCGCCGTTCTCGTCAAACATTTCCGCAAGGTTGAAATCGTGGAATTGTCGAAATCGATCGATCCGTCAAAACCCACGGGCTTCGACTATTATCCGCTGAACGAACCAGGCGAACGGTTCCCGGTGAACGATCCAGGTTTCGCGCCGCGCCTCACGCCCGTGCCGGAAGACCGCAAATTGTTTCTGCAAGCCATACTCGAAGGCATCGCAGCGGTCGAATCGTTAGGTTACGCGAAGCTCGCGGAGCTTGGCGCGTCCCCGCTGGTTTCGATCCGCACCGTGGGTGGCGGCGCCGGGAATGAGGCGTGGACGAAACTACGGCTCGCCGCGCTCAAAGTTCCCGCAAAGCAGGCCGACAACGATCAGGCCGCGGCTGGCGCCGCGCGTCTTGCATGGCGAGGCATTGGCCATGCGTATTGAGGGACTGGGTGAAATCGCCATGAATTTCGACGCCATGCTGATCGACCAATTTGGGGTCATTCACGATGGTCAGAAGCTTTATCCCCATGCAGCCGATGTGCTGGCGCGGCTTCACGGGCTCGAGATTCCCGTCGTGGTGATGACCAATTCCGGAAAGCGCTCGGCGGCTAATCGCGAGCGCATCATCCGGATGGGTATCCCGCGCGCGCATTTCGTCGAGGCCGCGAGCTCCGGGGAAGTCGGGCAAGGGTTGATCGCAGGAAAGTCGATCTTCATTGTGGGCCAGGATGGCCAGGATTATGGATTCGAGTCCGTAACAATTTCGCGGACAACGGACGGCGCGGATATCATCGTTATAGCCGGGTCCAACGCGCCGCACACCAGCCTCGATGAGTATCGCGCTATATTCGAGAGGCTGCGGACTCCCGCGATCTGCTGCAATCCCGATAAGCTGATGCTGACGCGCCATGGGCTTCTGCCGGGGCCTGGCGCCATCGCGCAAATCTATGCGGACATGGGCGGCCAGGTGACCTGGGCCGGCAAACCCTATCGCGCCATCTACGATCACGCATTGGCGCTCCTTGGCAATCCCAAACGGATTTTGTGCATCGGCGACAGCGCCGAGCACGATGTGGCGGGTGGACGTGGGGCGGGACTGTCCACACTCCTGACACTGACCGGCGTGTCGCAAGGCCTCGACATAGCCACGCTCTCTCCACAGCCCGACTATGTGATGGACGCATTCAAATGGTAGAGCTCGCGGAATTGCGTGACTTTTCCGCGCGGATTGGCGCCGATCCGCTGCTGGTGCAGGCTGCGGGCGGCAATACCTCGCTTAAGGCCGATAGCGTCATGTGGATCAAGGCGTCCGGCACCTGGCTCATGCATGCGGCATCGCGAGAGATCATGGTGCCGGTCGATCTCGCGGCATTGCTCGACGCGGTCGCGCGTGACGATCCGGCTTGCGAGACGTGCCAGGACTTCGTGCGAAGCGGCCTCAACCCGTCCGGTCTCCGCCCCTCGATCGAGACCACGGTGCATGCATTGATGCCGCAGCGGGTGGTGGCGCATGTTCACTGTGTCAATACGATCGCTTGGGCGATTCAACAGAACTCACAAGAAGCGCTCACCGAGAAACTTTCCGGGTTCAATTGGGCCTACGTATCTTATGCAAGACCTGGACGTCCTTTGGCCAAAGCCATTTCGCAGGTGTTACGGCCTGATGTCGACGTTCTCGTCCTCGAAAATCACGGGCTGGCGGTAGCGGCTGATTCCGTTGCGGATGCGGAACGTCTTTTAACAGAAATTGTGGTACGGCTAGGGCGTCCGGTCAGACCGGCCCTACCGCTCGATCTCGATTCGCTTGCGAAACATGCGTACGGTTCGGATTACGAGCTCGCGCGCGACTTGGAAACGCATGCGCTCGCCACCGATCCTGTCGCCCAGGCGAAAGCCTACCGTGATGTTTTCTATCCCGATCATGTGGTGTTCGTCGGCGCCGGCGTGCCGCAGGAACCCGGCGACGCGCCCGCCTATGTCATACCGGGCAGGGCGTTCTGATCCGCAAGGATGCGAAGCCCGCGGTCGAACCGATGATGCGCTGCCTCGCAGATGTGATGCGCCGGATCGCGCCCGAAGACCGGCTGCGCGCGCTGACGGCGGAGGATATCGACAAGCTCGTCAATTGGGACGCGGAAAAATACCGCCAGACGCTCAAGACTTGAAAAGCCACTCGTGCTCCGGCGCGTTGTGGAATTTCCATATGCGCTTCGGCCCCGCCATCACGTTCAGATAATAGAGATCGTAACCATGCATGGCGGCACAGGGGTGATAGCCTTTTGGAACAAGAGTCACATCGCCGTCTTCCACCGCGAGCGCCACATCGAGCGAGCGGTCGTCGGTGTAAACGCGCTGCATGGCGAAGCCCTGCTTGGGATTGATGCGGTGATAATAGGTTTCCTCGAGCAGCGACTCGTGCGGGAGATTGTCCTGATCGTGCTTGTGCGGCGGATAAGACGAGGAGTTGCCGCCAGGCGTGATGACTTCGACGACCAGCAGGCTCTCCGCCGGCTTCGTCTCCGGAATGATGTTGGTGACATAGCGCGTATTGCTGTCGCGGCCCCTCGTTTCGATATCGAGCTCGTCGGGCGAGATCACCCGTGGAGGCAGTCCGCCCTTGCCGGGGGCCGTGCACACGGCAAGCGTCAGATCCCCGGTGGCCTCGACCGACCACACCATTCCCGGGGGCACATAGACCGACCATGGCTTGCCCTCGAAAGGCGAGCGGCGCTGACCCAGCGTGCCCATATCCTGATGACCCACCCGCACCTTGCCCTTGCCGCCGATGAAGACGAGGCAGGTTTCGCGGTCGCCGTCATTGCCGGTGGCAAGCCCGCCCTCGGCGAGATTCCACAGGTCGAAGCCGACATAGGTCCATTTGGCGTTTTCCGGTGTCACATGAACGACGCGCCCCGTGCCCGGTTTCTGCTTGACGAGGAATTGCTGCTGCATGGTTTTCGCTTACACCAAAACGCAGGCGTTGAGAACGAGGATGCGCGCCCCGCGGTTAATCGCCACCGCCGCTATCGCCATGAATGGTGCTGCGCATCGAAGCTGTCCCAGTATCAGGCGGCGCGCTTTTCTTGCGCCTTGTTCCAAATCTTCACAAGGCTTGCAAAGCGTTGCGCCATGTCGTCCGTCGCCGCGCTGCTCGACATCTTGCCCGCGAGCCAGGCCACCGCTGCATCGTTGAAGATGGTGCGGCCGATGGCGAAGCCTTTGACCGCCTGTTGGCCAGCGGCGGCGGCGAAGGCTTTCTCCAGTTCCTTCTCCGGCGCTTCGAGGCCGAGCAGCACGATGCCGCGGCACCACGGATCGTGCTTGGCAATCGTTTGTCCAATCTTCGTCCATGCGGCCGAAGAGACTTGCGGTTCGAGTTTCCACCAATCGGGCTTGATGCCCAGCGCATAGAGTTCCTCGAGCGCGCGGGGAATGGTGTCGCCGGCAAGCTCGCCGTGTTTGCCGGCGATGATCTCGATCAGCAATTCGCGGCCCAACTTGCGCGCCGCTTCATAGAGAGTGCGGAGCTTCTGTGCCTGCTCGGTCTTCAGTTCCGCCGGATCGTCGGGGTGATAGAAAGCAAGGCACTTGATGGTGTGGGTCACCGGCCATTCCACAAGCCTCGCGCCGGCATCCTGGGTGAACTCGAATTGCAGCGGCCGCGAGCCCGGCTTTTCGAGCGGGCGGCCGACCCAGAGCCCGAGCTTTGCCGCATCGAACATCGCCTCGCGCCCGTAAGTGTCGTCGAGCAGCGTGCCGAAACCCGGCTTGCCGCCGGAGACTTTTCCGATCGCCGCGATGGCGAGGCGCTTGAACTCGGAGATGCTTTCTCGCGGCACTCCCGCCTTGTCGGCCATATCCTCAAGCTGCATGCGATGGTCGATGGCGAGTGCGAACAGCTGACTGGATTGCGGCCTGCGCGTTGTGGCCCAATGAATGTGATTGATCGCCTCATCCTTGCGTAGCGCCTTGTGGGTGCTGCCATGCCTGAGGAAATATTGCAGCTCCTCGAAGGTTACGTATTCCGGCGAGCAGAGCAGCCGCGACACGGCAAACGCGCCGCAGGCATTGGCCCAGGTGGCGCAGGTCTCGAACGGCTCGCCCTTCAGCCATCCCCGCAGGAAGCCGGACATGAAGGCATCGCCGGCGCCCAGCACATTGTAAACCTCGATCGGAAAGCCCTTGCCCACAAGCCCCTTGTCGAGGGAGTCCGGAATCTCATTGGGGTAGACGACGCAGCCCATGGGGCCGTCGCTTCAGGACGATGACGCCCTTGGAAAACGTGCGAATGGCGCGGAGTGCATCGAGCGTGTCTTCCGTTCCGCCGGCGATGTGGACTTCCTCTTCGGTTCCGACGATCAGATCGCAATCGGCGAGAATCGCCTGCAAGTGCTGGGTCACCATGTCGGACTTGATGTAGCGTTCCTCGCCCGCCGCGTGACCGGCAAGGCCCCAGAGATTGGGGCGGTAGTCGATGTCGATGACGACAGGGCGTCCTGCCTTCTTGGCGATCGCCATCGCCTTCTTCTGCGCGGCCGACGTGTTGGCGCGGGCGAAATGCGTTCCGGTGACCAGCAGTGCCTTGGCCGAGAGGACGAAGGCCTCGTCCACATCGCTTTCATCCAAGGCGGAATCTGCGCAGTTGTCGCGATAGAAGATCAGCGGGAAGGTCTTGTCGTTTTCGACCGAGAGCAGGACCAGCGATGTGAGGCGCTGCTTGTCGATGGCGATGCCTCTGGTGGAAACGCCTTCGCGCTCCATCTGCTCGATCACGAAGCGCCCCATCTGCTCGTCGCCCACGCGGGTGATGAGGCCGGACTTGAGGCCGAGGCGGGCCGTGCCGATGGCGATGTTCGACGGCGAGCCGCCCACCGACTTGGCGAAGGATGCCACGTCTTCAAGGCGGGAGCCGATCTGCTGGCCATAGAGGTCGACCGAGCAGCGGCCCATGGTGATGACATCCAGGACGGGGGTATCTTTCATTGCGGCCTCCCAACGGGTACCTTTTCGGGCGATGAAACAACAATTCTAAATCTAAGTCAATTCAGAACATTTGTTCCGTTTGCAACGACGCCATACGTTGAGAGCAGTGCGGATGCCAGCTTACAAAAGTCCCGCCTCCACCTTCGGCAAGCAGCATTTCTTGAACTTCTTGCCGCTGCCGCAGGGGCAGGGGGCGTTGCGGCCGACATCGCGGTATTCGTTCACTGCCTGGCCAATGCCGTCGAGGCCGGCCAGGGCCGCCATGTCCGCGAGCAAAGTGGCGCGCGATTCGGATGGTTCCGGCACGTCTTCGCCGTAAATCCAGCCGCGCATGCGTTCAAGAGGGCTTCCGCGATCGTAGCGATTGGGGAATTCGCCGCGCCGCGCCGCCGCAAGATCGTCTTCGAATTCGCCATACTCCATGAACGCGATATCGGCCAGGTCATCGTCGAACAGCTGCTTCACCGCCGGTGCCAGATCGGCGAAGCCGAGCGCGCTTACTGCGTTGGTGACGCCGATCCAGATGAAATTCTCCTGGCGCGGCAATTCGGCGAACAGGCGCTCGATGAAGGCGCGGATGACCTCGCGCGGCGCCACGCCGTCCTGGGCCAGGCGGACATAGGCGTCGAGCGCCGCATCGCGCACGAATTGGTCCGCCGCCGGGTCGAGCACCAGGCCCTCGAGCAAGCCGCGATTTCCGTCATAGAGTCTCGCAAGTAGCATCGCTCCGTCTTCGGTCATGCTGTCGCCGAGCAGATCGCCGGACTGGGGGCGTTGCGATAAAGCGAAGCACGGCATCGAATGCGGAGGTCTCGCGCCACTCCGCAAGCAGGTAGATCGCAATGCTGGGAAGGTAATAATAGCCCCGTTCCGGATACCCGCGCTTGTCCGTCCCACTCCTCCAGCTTCTCCATGAAAATCGGCAGAAATTCGTCGCGGCGGAGCGTGGCCTGTTCAACCGCGGCTTCGGGAAATTCGGGCGGATAGACGAAAGCCTCCAAGATTTCGTCTATGGACAGGACGTCAAATTCATCCATCTGGGAACCTCCGATCCGCGGTCCGTCATTTACGACCTTTCCCCGCCGCTCGGCCACGGCAACAGTGAGCGTCATGGCAAGCGTCAGCGTTGCCGCCATGGAGCGGAAGCCCTCGAAATTCGCTTCCGACACTTCGAGCCACGGGTCCGAGATGGGGGCTAACGGCGAGAAGGGGCTGTCGGTGATCGAGATGAGCGGCACGCCTTTGGCGTGGGCGGACTGCGCGAGGGCCACGGTTTCCGAGGCATAGGGCGTGAACGAGACGGCGAACACCGCGTCTTTCTTCGAAGCGAAGTTCAACTGTTCAGGCCCGAGGCCGCCCACCGCGTCGATCAATATGCTCCGTATGTTGAGCTTTCCGAAGGCGTAAGCCATGTAGGAGGAAATCGGAAACGAGCGCCTGAGGCCGATCAGGTAGATGGTTTCGGCGCGCGCCAGGTGCTCCACGGCGCGATCGAGCAAAGCGGGATCGAGCTTGGCCCTGAGCGCCGCGATCGAGCGCTCGCCGGTTTCGCCGAAACCGTGCAGGATGACATTGGGCTTGGTCGCCTCAAGCGCATGCTGGCGCAGCTGCTCGATCCGCTCCTGGTAGTTGGGAATGCGCTCGCGCAGGCGGTCGCGGAAGATGTCCTGCAGGTCGGAGAAGCCCTGGTAGCCCATGGCCTGGGAAAAACGCACCAGCGTCGATGGCTGAACGCCGGCCTGAGTGGCGATGGACGCCACGGTGCCAAAGGCAATCTCGTCGGGGTGCTCGAGGGCAAAGGTCGCCACCTGCGTCAGCCGCCGTGGCATGGTTGGCCCGCGCTCCACGATCAGCGCCTTGAGGGCGGCGAAGTCCTTCGGGGGATTTTCTGTGTCGGTCATTGCAGCCGGGATTAGACCACGGACCCGGCGTCTGGCTCAAGCAAAACTGGAATGACTGTTCCAATCGCCAAACTGCACGCAACGTCTCTTCCAAAACGCCCCGGCGCGCGGGAAAGGAACTTGGCCGGAGAGGGCCTAAACCATCCCCTCGATCTCGTTGTAAAGCCGTTCGGCAATGACCGCGTGGGCGTCGAGCGTGGTGTGGATGATGCCGACGAATCTTTCCTCCGGATCGTCCGCGAAAACGCCGGTTAGATCGCCGAAGCGGCTTGTGGGGACGTTGAACCGGTTTTCGAGTTCGATGCGGGCCTGGCGCGTCTTCTCGAACATTTTCAGCAGATGAACATATGCGGGCGTGGTGGTCCGAAATACTTTTTCGGCTCCTGCCTTTTCTTTCTTGCCCGGAAGAATTGGCTGGAGGCAGCTGTAAGCGCCAAACCCGTAGCAGGCGGCAAGCTCGTGAATCTTGCGCAGCGTGGCGAGATAGGCAGCGACGAGCGCGTCCTCCCACGCCTCGGTCCGCCAGGCGCACGCCTGACGCAATTGCTTCCGGCGCTCGCCTTCGGCGCGCACGAAATCGAGCTCGTGCAAACGGCCTTCGCCCAGATGCTCGTGAATGATTTCGAGCATGTAGTGATTGTAGGTGAAGCCTGGGCGCGGATCGTAGGTCAGCGGAATGGCGAGATCGACATAGCCATCATAAGTGATGACGAGGTCGGGGGCCAGATCGATGCCCTGCTGAACCAGATACATCAGGAACTGGCCATTGATGGCGCTGGCGATCCCCAGATTGTAGACGCGGACGTCCGTTTGGCCCCGATTGTGAAACTGCTTCTCCAGGCAGGCCGATATCGACTTGTCGAAGCCGCCCGCGCGAATGGCGGAATTACCGAACAACAGGATGCGCTTTTCGCCCGCCGGCTTGGGCTGCGCGGGCGCGTTGACGTTGACGAAACCAAGCGCATCGGCATCGCGGCCAACATTGTTGCCAGGCTTGTCGTGGAACATGGAATAGGGGTGCGGATAGCGCGCGGGCGAGAAAAGATTATAGAGCGGGTGACGCACTGCAGCGGGCCGCACGTCCTCTTCGCCGTTGATCGGGTCGTCGCGCATAACCTATGCCTTTCACGTGGGCAAAGACTGCCTGCCGTCAGGAGTTCCCCCAGCCAAGGCGGCGGCTCTACCAGCCGGGTGCGGTGAAGGCAACCTCCGGCGCGGCGATTGATCTGACGAAAGGGAATGTGTTAGTCACGCGGCGCGCCGGCAATCGGCTGCAAGCGGGGTGTGTGAGAATGAGCAGTGTTGCAACGCGGGTCATGGAAATTCTCGGCGACGAAGTCCCGGGCCTTTCGGAGAGCGATTTCGACGCGTCGTTCGAAAGCCTTGCGGTTGACAGCTTCACCCTGGTTTCGCTCCGGGCGCGCATCGAAAACCTCGTCGGCAAGGCGTTTGACGACAAATCCTGGACTCAGGCGCAGACACCGCGCGATCTCATCCGCATCGCCTCTGGCGAGAACGTCGTGGCCGCCGCTACGCGCGCCGAGGAAGCGGGCGAACGGCGCAATCATCACATCAACATGCCGCAGATGGCGCTTGCCGGGCTTTCGGAGTCCTGGTTGTTCAAGGAACTGGGCGATCTGCACTGGAGCATGATCACGGCCGGCCTCAAATGCGCGTCAAGCGAACTCAAGGACGGCGAGGGCAACCGCCTCTACGCCACCTTCACGCGTTTCTCGCTCCGGCTCAAGAAGCCGCTGCTGCAGTTCCGCGAGAATGACGCGCTCGATCTCAGCGGCAGAATGTCCCGTTACGGCGCAGGCGTGTTTCTCAGCGAAACCGATATCGGTGGCAGCGGCACCGCCAACATCATGTCGAGTTTTTCCAAGAGAGGCGAAGCGGGCTCAAACATGTCGCTGCTCAAGGGCCAGCCCGACATTCCGTCCGACTGCAAAATTTCCGCGCTCGCCGAAGCGCCGGATTTCGCCAAGGCCTACCGCGAGCGCCGTGCCGCGGCACCGCCAGCGCCGCTGTTCGAATGCGAATACGACATCATCCCGCAGCACGACATCAACGGCGTCGGGCTTCTCTATTTCGCGGCTATCCCATGATCGCCGACATCAGCGAAATGCGCCACAGCGGCCGCGACAAGCCGTTCCGCTACAGCACCGTAAGCCGCGACGTTTATTACTTCGCCAACTCGGACCCGGATGCCACACTGGTCTACCGTCTGCACAAGTTTCGCGAAGAGGGCTCAAGGCTGGAGTACGAAAGCTCGATCGCGCGCAAGGCCGACGGCGTGACGATGGCGTATTTGGCGACGGCGAAGGAGGCTATTCGCTCCTGAGGGCTCAGCACTTTTGCAACTGTCCAAGTACCAACCGAAGATGTTGCGATCCAGTCAGCATCGTTCACACTCCGGGGAGATTGCCGCAGGATTGCTTCACGGCGGTTGTGCGCCGGCCGGTGCGACCATGAGAAAAGCAATTGGTGAAGCCCTAGCCGGAATGGCATTGAGTTGCAGACTGCAATTCTTGGAGGTTAAACCACAATCACCTGCCTGAAATGCAGCGGCCCCGGCTCGGCGAGCTGTAGCCTCACATACCGCGCGTCGCCCTTCCAATGAACGTCGACCAGCGTGCTGGGCGGGTTCTTGCGGGCGTGGATTGTCCAGAATTCCTCGCCGTCGCGCGAGAGCTGGATTTGCATGGAGGCGGACTTCAGTTCGTGGTCGGCGCGGTCGAGAAACAGGATGCGGGTGATGGATGTCATTTCGCCCAGGTCCACCTGCCACCAGGCTGCCGTGTCGTTCAGCCTCGTGTGCACGTTGAAGGGGCCGGTAAGAACATTGTCGATGCCGCGCGCGGCATTGAAATCGTAATAGACCGAGCTTTGCCTTGCCTCTTTCCCGCGTGCCAGGTTTTCGGCGCTGAGCCGGTGAAGCGCTGTCTTTGGCCGTGAGAAGAACGCGTTGCCCCAGCCGTCGCGCACCAGTTGCACGTCGCGGATCAGGAACCCTTTGGCGGCGAGAAAGCCATAAATCTCGAGGAAGGTGCAGCCGCCCACGTAAATCGGCTCGATCGAAACCTCCACGAAGACCGCATCGATACGATCCAGAATCGTCTCGCTGCCGTTCAGAACGTCGAGGTCCGCGCCTTGCACGTCGATGGCCAGGACATTGAAGCCGTGCCCGGCGTAGCGCTCGTTCACGATGCGGTCGAGACGCTCTGTCCTGGCCTCGAAGGCGCTCACATACTTAATGCTGGGGCGGATTTCCTTGAGCCGGCCCATGTCCATGTAGCTCGACGAGCGGCCATCGCCGTTCGATACATGAAAGGTGATCGACTTGCCGTCCTCCGCGCCTGCCAC
>JAAURV010000150.1 GCA_012032065.1 Hyphomicrobiales bacterium | reverse complement strand
GCGGCCGCCCTTGTTTTCAACATTAAGGCCGGAAAGGCTTCCAGATGGTTAATCAACTCTTCCGCCGCGCGATGCGCGCCCTCGCCGGTGACCAGCGGAAGCTGCGGAAGGCGCGACGCCTCGACGCTGCTCATTGCGGCGCCAGAATGGTCGATCACGTAATAGGTGCCGTCGCGCTGCCAGATGGCGAAGGGCACGCGTTCGGCGATCGAAACTTCGAGTTGATTGGGGAAGAGACGCTGCACGGTTGCGGTTGAAACCCAATCGAGATTTTCGAGCGTGCGCCGCGCCTTCGCCGCATCGAAGCCGATGAGCGAGCCTCCGGGCTTGACGCCGATGGCCGAGAGAACCGTCTCGGGTTCCTGATGCACGAGGCCGGTGATGTGGATATCGTCCGCTGCCATGCCGACGAAACCCGAAAGCTTGCCGGGCAATTTGGGCCACGGGCTTCCGTCGTAATCGAGATGGCCGCCCTGATTGAGGCCGTGGAGCACCGCGGCTCCGAGGAACAGAACGGCGCCCATGCGCGCCATGAACCGCGTACGGCGAGACGGATCGACCGCGAATGCGCCCAGTCGCATCCGCTGGCGCGGCCGCTTGTAAACGCGTGGCGCGTCGCCGCTCATCTGTTCACCGACGCGTCGTTGACCATCCAGGTTACCAACTCGGCGAATGAATGGCCGGCGTGCTGGGCAAGCTCGGGAACAAGCGATGTGCCGGTCATGCCGGGCTGGGTGTTGATTTCGAGTAGCACCACTTCGCCTTCGGAGCCCGGCGTGTCGTTGTAGCGGAAATCGGAGCGAGTCACTCCGCGGCAGCCCAGCGCCTGATGCGCGAGCAGCGAGTAGCGCTGGCATTTGCGGAAGACTTCGTAGGGAATTTCGGCTGGCAATATGTGACGCGAGCCACCCGGCGCGTATTTGGCGCGATAATCGTAGAAGCCGGTCTGCGGAAGTATTTCGATGACGCCGAGCGCCACGTCGCCCATCACCGCGCAGGTGAGCTCGCGGCCGGGAATGAATTTTTCCACCATCACTTGCGGGCCGAAGATGTCGCGCTGTTCGAGGATGAGAGTGGCGGGGCCATTCGCCGAATTTTCCACGATATGGACGGCGACGCTCGATCCGCCATCGACCGGCTTCACCACATATGGCGGAGCCATCGGATGCTGCGCCGCCGCCACTTCGATGTCGACCATCTTGCTGTCGGCGACCGGGATGCCGGCTTCGCGGAAGAGCGTTTTCGACACCTCCTTGTGCATGGCGATGGCGGAGGCGCGCACGCCGGAATGCGTGTAGGGAATGTTGAGCGTTTCCAGAATGGCGGAGGCGCAGCCGTCCTCCCCCCAAATGCCGTGCAGAGCGTTGAACGCCACTTCGGGCCGCAAGTCCTGGAGAATGGAAACGATGGACTCGCGCTTGACATCGATGGGGACGACGTTGAAACCCGCTTCCCGCAACGCGTTGCCGCAGGCATCGCCTGAGGACAGGCTCACCTCGCGTTCGGGCGACCAGCCGCCCATCAGCACCGCGATGGTGGTATGAAAGGGATCGCGCTTTTTCACCTGCGCGCCTCGCCGATGCGCTTGATCTCCCATTCGAGATCGATGCCGGATGTTTCCTTGACGCGGCGGCGCGCGGTTTCGCCCAGTTCCTCGATCTGCGCGGCGGTGGCGCCGCCTTCATTGATCAGAAAGTTGCAATGCATTTCGGAAACGCGCGCGGGGCCGATGGCGAAGCCGCGCATGCCCGCCTTGTCGATGAGTTGCCAGGATTTTTGGCCGGGAGGATTCTTGAAAGTGGAGCCGCCGGTGCGGGTCTTGACCGGCTGGGTTGTCTCGCGGCTTTCGGTGATCTTGTCCATGGCGGCTGCAATAGTTGCGGGATCGCCGGGCCTGCCCTGGAACAGCGCCTCGGTGAAGATAACATCGTCCGGCGCGCCGCAGTGGCGGTAGCTGTAATGCATGTCGGCATTGGAAAGCACGATGATGTTCCCCGACCGGTCGACAGCGCGGGCTTCGGCGAGCACGTCCTTGGTCTCTCCCCCATAGGCGCCGCCGTTCATCCGAAGCGCACCGCCAATCGTGCCCGGTATACCTCTCAGAAAGGTTAATGCATCGATACCGTGTTCGGCGGCAAAGCGCGCGGCGCGGACATCGAGAACAGCGGCCCCTGCCCTCAGCCGGTGATTGGGTTCGGCGCTGAGGCCGGAAAAGCCTCGGCCCAGGCGGATGACAACACCTTTGACGCCGCCATCGCGGACAAGCAGGTTGGAGCCGACGCCAATGGGGTAGACGGGAATATCTGGGGGCGTGCCCTTCAGAAATCCCGCGAGATCGGTTTCATCCGCCGGCGAAAACAGAACCTCCGCCGGCCCGCCGACGCGGAACCAGGTGAACTCTGCCAGTGAGGCGTTCGGTTCCAGCCGGCCACGGACTTTGGGCAGCCTTGAGAGAAGCGTGACGCCGTCGATGCTCATGCGGCCTTTCCGGCGGCATTGAGCTGATCGGGCAACGCATAGGCCCACTGGCTGATCGAGCCCGCACCCAGACAGACGACGATGTCGCCGGGTGCCGCGAGACTGGCAACCAGCGGGGCCAACTGATCGGGCGTTTCGATCTTGTGCACGTTGCGGTGGCCGCGCGCATGAAGTCCATCGGCCAGCGTGACATGGCTGGCGCCTTCGATCGGCGCTTCGCCCGCGGCATAGACCGGCGCCAGGATCACCGTGTCGGCGTCGTTGAAGCAGGAGCAGAACTCGTTGAAGAGGCTCGAGAGCCGCGTATAGCGGTGCGGTTGCATGACCGCGACGACGCGGTTCTTGGTCACCTTGCGCGCCGCACTTAAGACCGCCGCGATCTCGACGGGGTGATGACCGTAGTCGTCGAACACGGTGACGCCGTTCCATTCACCCGTGCGCGTAAAGCGCCGCTTGACGCCGGTGAAGCTGCCGAAGCCTTTGCGAATCTTCGCATCCTCGATGCCAAGCTCGCGCGCAACCGCGACTGCCGCCGTGGCATTGAGCGCGTTGTGATCGCCGGGCATCTGCAAGGCGAGCGCGCCGATATCGTGGCTGACACCCGTGCGGCGCTCCGTGTAGCGCACGGCGAACCTGGTCTCGGTTCCTTCGTAAGCCGTTTCGATCAAGCGGTAGTCGGCTTGCGGGCTCTGGCCATAGGTGACGACGCGCCGGTCGCGCACCTGGCCGATCAGTTCCTGCACCACCGGATGATCGATGCACATGACCGCGAAGCCATAGAACGGAATGTTCTCGGCGAAGGCGAGGAAGGCTTCCTTCGCCTTGTCGAAGGTGCCGTAGTGATCGAGATGCTCGGGATCGATATTGGTGACGATGACGACGTCCGCTGGGAGCTTGACGAAGGTGCCGTCCGATTCATCCGACTCGACCACCATCCAGTCGCCCTTGCCGAGCCGCGCGTTGGTGCCATAGGCGTTGATGATGCCGCCGTTGATAACGGTGGGATCGAGGCCGCCGGCATCGAGCAGTGCGGCGACCAGCGAGGTCGTCGTCGTCTTGCCATGGGTGCCGCCAACGGCGACGCAGGACTTGAAGCGCATGAGTTCGGCCAGCATCTCGCGCGCCGCACGATGGGCAGATAACGGGCGCGGGCTTCGACGAGTTCCGGGTTATCGGGCTTCACCGCCGACGACACGACGACGACTTGTGCGTCTCCGAGATTCGAAGCCTGGTGCCCGATCAACACGGCGATGCCGGCCTTGCGCAGCCGCGCCACATTGTAATTGTCGGCAAGATCGGAGCCTTGCACGGTGTAGCCCAGTGTTGCCATCACTTCGGCGATGCCGCTCATGCCGATGCCGCCGATGCCGATGAAGTGGATCGGGCCCACGTCGCGCGGAAGTTTCATTGCATCAAGTCTCCGTCTTGGCGGCGGATCGCGCCGCGAGTTGTTCGGCAAGGTCCGCGAGCCGCTTGGCGGCGTCGGGCTTGCCATGATTGAGGGCCGCGCGGGAAGCTGCGGTCAATTCGCCGTCCTGATAGCGGAGCCGCGTCAGGAACGCAGCAAGTTCCTTGGCATCGATCGAAGCCTGTGGACGAACCCAGCCCGCGCCCGCCTTGGCGAAACTCTGTGCGTTGCGCAACTGGTCGTTATCGAGCGCGTGCGGCAGCGGCACCATGATGGCGGGCCTTCCGATGACGCCGAGTTCCGCGATAGTCGAGGCCCCTGCGCGGCAGAAGACGAGATGTGAAGCCGCGATGCGTTTCGGCATGTCCATGAAGAAGGGTTGCAATTCGTAGGCAAAACCCTTGCTTGCGAATGCCGCGCGGACGCGGTCGATGTCCTCCGGCCGGCATTGCTGCACGATATCGAGCGACTTCAAAACCGCTTGCGGCAGTTCGGCTACGAGCTTCGGCATGAAGTCGGCGAAGAAGCGCGCGCCCTGGCTGCCGCCGAAGACCAGCAGCTTGAAAGGTTTGTCGGCGGCGAGCGGCGGATAGGGTGCCGCCTTTTCGGCGAGCGCGATGTTGCGCACCGGGTTGCCGGTGAACATCAGTTTCTTGGCGGCGCTTGCCGGAAGGTTGGCAAACTCTGGAAACGAAGACGCGACCGCATCGGCCAACCGTGAGAGAAATCTGTTGGCGCGTCCCATCACGGCGTTCTGGTCATGAATGCAGGATGGAATCTTCAGCCGCGATGCCGCAAGAATTGGCGGGAAGGATGGATAGCCTCCAAAGCCCACCACCGCATGGGGGCGGATTTCCGAGAGGATGCGTCTCGCGGCGGCGATCCCGCGATTCAATTTCAAGAGCTGCATCGGGAGCAGCCAGGGTTCCGAAGGCGTGATGGTGGCGGACGGCACGATATGCGTTGCCTCCGCCGGAAACGATTTCCCGTAATCGCGCACGCGCTCGTCCGTCATCAATTGAACGCGGTTGCCGCGCCAGACGAGTTCTTCGGCCAGCGCCTGCGCCGGAAACAAATGCCCTCCCGTGCCCCCTGCCGCGAGCACGAACAATTTGGTTTGCTGGTTGGATGGGCCTGCCATGCCTTACGCGGGCAATCCCCGCAATGGTGAGGCAGCGGGCCGCTTCCGCGAGAGCGCGAGCGCCAATCCCATCGCAATCGCCATGCCCAGCAGCGACGAGCCGCCATAGGAAATGAACGGCAGCGTCATGCCCTTTGCGGGGAGCAGCGAGACATTGACGCCCATGTTGATGATCGCTTGCAAGCCAAAGACAACGGCGAGCCCGCTCACCGCGAGCGCCGGGAACGGATCGGACTCGTGCTTGGCGCGCCCGAGCAACCGCATGACGATGAAAGCGAACAGGAGGAGCAGCGTGACGCAGGCGACGAAACCGAACTCCTCGCCGACGACCGCGAAGGTGAAGTCGGTATGCGCGTCGGGAAGGATGCGTTTTGCCTCGCCGCCGCCCGGGCCGGCGCCAAGCAATCCGCCATTTGCGAAGGCTTGCGTTGCGGTATCCACCTGGAACGTATCGCCCTTGTCGGGATTGAGGAAGCGGTCGATGCGTGAGGTGACATGCGGCAACAGTGTGTACGCGGCCCCTGCTCCCGCCGCGCAAAAGCGCCGCGAGTCCGCCGACCACGAACCATGAAATGCCGTAGATCAACAGCATCGCCGCGAATGTCGCAACCATCAACGCGGTCTGTCCGAAATCCGGCTGCACCACGAGGAGGCCGATGAACAGAAGCGCAAGCATGACCGCGATGAGATGACCCGGCATCTCGGGTTTTCGCGTGTGCTCGGCCAAGAACCAGGCGGCGATCACGACGAAGGCGGGCTTCACCAGTTCCGATGGCTGCAAGCCGATGGGGCCGAAACTGATCCAGCGATGCGCGCCTTTGATCTCGGGACCCCAGAGCAGTGCAGCGCCCATGAGACCCAATCCCGCGAGCAGCAAGCCGTAAGCGAAGCGGCGGGCGAGCTTCTCTTCGAAGAACGAGATCGCAACCAGTGCAAAAAGCCGCGGGGAACAGGAACATCAACTGACTCTTGAAGAAGTGGAAGGTGTCGAGCCCAATACGTTCGGCGACTGGCGGGCTTGCCGCCATGCTGATGAGCGTGCCCGTGGCCATGAGCAGCAGCACCGCCGAGAGCAGTGGCCTGTCAACCGTGAACCACCACCGCGCCATCAGGCCCCGGTCACTGCGCGAAACCAGCATCATGAACCTCCTTGCACGGCCATTACCACGCCTTTGAGAGAAGCAATGGCTTGCACGAATGCGTCGCCCCTCACTTCGAAATTCGGATAGTGATCGAAAGACGCGCAGGCAGGCGACAGCAATACGGCCGCTCCCGGCTTTCCTTCCGCATTCGCATCGCGCGCCGCCGAAGCGACCGCCGCATCCAGCGTGCCGCTGATCTCGTATCGCGCTTTTCCTTCCAGAGTCTTTGCAAACGCCGCCGCGGCTTCCCCGATGAGATAGGCTTTGGAAATGCGCGGGAAATACCGCGCCAGCGGCTCGATGCCGCCGGACTTCGCAACACCGCCCGCAATCCAGTAAATGGTCTCGAAGGATGACAGCGCCTTCGCCGCGGCATCGGCATTGGTGGCTTTCGAGTCGTTGACGAAAGCAACGCCGCCCAGCCGCGCCACTTCCTGCATGCGATGCGCGAGGCCGGCGAAGCTTGCCATGGCCGTTTCGATTTCCGCGACACCAAGGCCGAGCGCACGCCCCGCGCCATAGGCCATGCAGGCGTTCTGCCAGTTGTGCCGGCCCTTCAGCGCTTTCATGCCGCGAAGATCGATCCGCGCTTCATCGATGCCGTTGCGGGAGTCGCGCAGGATTCCGTCATGCGCGAAAATGCCATCGGCGAGCGGTTTCACCACCGAGACGCGCCGCACTGCTGGCCCGGGCCTGATGCCGTCCGCGATACCCTCGCACCATTCGTCGTCGACGCTGACGATGGCAGTGTCTCCCGCCGTCTGTTTGGCGAACATGCGCGATTTGACGGCGGCGTAATTCTCCATCGTGCCATGGCGGTCGAGATGATCCGGCGTGATGTTGGTGAGAATGCCGACATCGGGTTTGAGGCCGGGCATCAAGTCGATCTGGAAGGAGGACAGCTCCAGCACATAGATGCGGTCCTTGACGGGCTGGCGCATGAGGAACGCCGCCGTGCCGATATTGCCGCCCACATCCGTGTCGCGCGCGGCACTGCGGAACATGTGGCCAATCAGCGCCGTCGTCGTCGACTTGCCATTGGTGCCGGTGATGCCGACGATCTTCGCGCCAGCCTTCTTCGCCTCGCGCTGGAACACTTCCGTGTCGCCGATGATTTCGATCCTCGCGGCGCGTGCCATGCTGACCGTCCAGTGCGGCACGGGATGGGTGAGCGGCACGCCGGGACTCAGGATCAGAGCGTTTGCATCGTGAAAGTCGAACTCGCGGAGATCGGAAACCGGAAGCCCCGCGGCCTTCGCCTTCTCTCGC
>JAAURV010000149.1 GCA_012032065.1 Hyphomicrobiales bacterium | reverse complement strand
GCTGCTGACGGACGACACTGCCTTGGCCGAGAATGGCCACCGCGCCTTCCGCCGCATCCGCGTGCCGCAGGCCCATGCCTTCATCAGCCCGCTGCTCTATGCGATCCCCGTGCAGCTCATCGCCTATCACGCCGCCGTCTTCATGGGCACCGACGTGGATCAGCCGCGCAACCTGGCGAAGTCGGTGACGGTGGAGTAGGGGTCACTGCCGTCTGTGTAGAAGATAGATGCCGATTGCCACCACGATCATCGCGGCGGAAAGCAGAAACGCCGTGCCGATGAACTGGTTCATGGTATAGCCGAACACCTGCGCAAACAGCAGCGTGCCGATCAGCATCGAGAGATTCTGCGTGCTTGCGATGCCGCCCTGCAGTTCGCCCTGCGCATCCGCTGGCGCTTCTTTCGACATCAGCGCGGAGAGGGCAGGAAACACAATCCCCTCCGGCGCATGGATGACAAGCAGGATCAAGACCCAGATCAGATCTGGCGCGAAGGCATATCCGGCTGCCGCGATTGCAGCCGTTGCGAGCCCCACAAGGGCCGCGCCATTCTCGCCGAGCTTTTTCACGGCGGGACCGGTGAGCGCGCCCTGGACGATCGCGGTCATGATTCCGAATGCCGCAAGCGTGAGGCCAATCGTGCTCTCGCTCCATCCGAATGCCGCGATGCCCCAAAACGGCCAGATCGCCGGATACACCGATGTCGCCAGCATATAGACGAACAACACCGCAAGCAGCGGCAGCGCTTGCCGGTAGCTGGAAAAACCTTGAACGCACCCAAGGGATTTGCACGCGACAGAGTAAACGGCCGCCGGCGCTCACGCGGAAGCGTCTCGGGCAGCACGAAGTAACCGTAGACGAAATTGAGCAGCGAGATAGCGGCCGCCACGAAAAACGGCACGCGCGCGCCATACTTCTCCCAGCAATCCGCCGATCGCCGGCCCGATCACGAAACCAAGCCCGAATGCCGCCCCCATCAGGCCGAAAGCCTTGGCGCGCTCCTCGGGTTCGGTGACATCCGCGATATAGGCATTCGCCGTCGAATAGGACGCTCCACAAAGTCCCGCCACCACGCGTCCCACGAACAGCCACCATAAAGTCGGAGCAAGCGCCGACAGGAAATAGTCGATACCCAACCCGAACACCGAAAGAAGCAGCAGCGGCCTTCGTCCATAGGCGTCCGAGAGATTGCCGATCAGCGGGCCACAGAGAAACTGCATCCCGCCGTAAGCGAAATAGAGCCAGCCCGACACCAGCGTCGCCTCGGCAATCCCCTTGCCGCTGATGTCCTCGATCAGCGCCGGAAGCACCGGCATGATGAGGCCGAAGCCAACCATGTCGAGGAACACGGTGACGAAGACGAAAGCGGTGGCGTGGCGGTTTGCCTGGTTGGGCACGTTCAGTGCGCGGACCGTGAGCGCGGCCTGTAGGCATTGTTCTTGGGATCGAAGCCCTCGAAATACTCGCGCACCTGCGGATGGCGCACTGGCGATCCGGTGTCGTCCTTGAGCAAATTCTGCTCCGAGACATAAGCCACGTACTCGGTGTCCGCGTTCTCCGCGAGCAGATGATAGAACGGCTGATCGCGCCGCGGCCGGCTGTCGGGCGGAATGGAATTGAACCATTCTTCGGTGTTGCTGAACACGGGGTCGACATCGAAGATGACGCCCCGGAAAGCATAGAGCCGGTGGCGAACCACCTCTCCTATTCCGAATTTTGCGCGCGGCAACTCGCTCATGACCACTTGATGACAAGGTGCGACGGACAAGGCAAGAGGGCCTCGCTAATTTGTCATGAAGGCAGGAAGCGTACCACTCTCGCCAAGCCCGCGTTTCATGGCGAACTGCCTGAGTGCTGGAACAGCGGAAATGGCCGCCATGGCTGCGGCGCGCGCGCCCGCGAACGGCAGAATGTCCGCAAGCAGCGAACGGTTCATGGCATCGATGGCGGCGATGCGGAACATGACATCGGAGCGGCGCAACTCGTCGTACTCCTTCTGCGCAAGTGCCGAGCCGGGGTCGCCACGCGACGCGGCAATCGATTCCACGGCGAAAGCCGCATCGCGCAGCGAAAGATTGAGTCCCTGTGCGCCCAGCGGCGGCATGACATGCGCGGCCTCGCCCACCAGGAAGATGCGCCGCGCGGCAAACTTCCGCGCCACTTGCCGGATCATGGGAAAAAGCTTTCGCGGCCCGATCTCGCGAATGAGGCCAAGCTCGCCATGGCTGCGCAACTGAATTTCCACCGCAAGTTCGGCTTCGGAAAGATCATGAAGCCGTTGCGCCTCATCGGGCCGCGCCATCCAAACAAGGCTCGAACGCGAACCCGGCAACGGCACTGTGGTAAAGGCGCCTTCAGGCCCGTGCGCTCGACCGATGTGTTGTGGTGTGGAGCCGAGTGGCTGAAGCTCGTAGCGAGCGCGGATTGTTTGTAGTCCGTCTTGTCGACGGCGATGCCGGCGGCATCGCGCAGCAATGACGTACGGCCATCCGCGGCGATTATCGCTGGCGCCGTGAAAGCCAATTCATCCGAGGCATGGAGGATGACCGAACCGCCAGCGGTTTCAGCGCGCTTGATCTGTCCTTCAAAACAACAAACCCCAGCGCTCTTTGCGGCATCGAATAACGTGCGAGTCAGGTGTTGAAGGGCGATGTTCCAGCCAAACGCATCATGACCTAACTCCTCCGCTTCGAATGTCACGGTTGGCGCGGAGATGATGAGGCCGGTTTCGTCGATGATCGTGAGCCGCGCAAGCGGCGCGGAACCGATCCGCAGAGGTTCGGGCCAAACACCGAGATTGGCAAGAAGCTGGATCGATGGCTGCATCAGTGCAACGGTTCGCGGATCGGGCTGCCGAGGCGGGGGCGATCAGCGCCGTGCGTAGTCCATGCTTGGCCGCTAGAGTTGCCGCGGCAAGCCCTGCGGGCCCGCCGCCCGATACGATGCAATCGAAGGGTTCCATGTTTCAGCCGAGCTTCGTCGCCTGCATGCTGGGTCTGGCGCTGAAGCGTTCGTGGAATGCTGCAAGATTGGGACGCCCCTCGCGCCATGCGGTCTCCGGCATTCTGAAATCGATATAGGCAAGAACCACTGCGGCAGCGATGCTTCCAGCATTGACTTGGGTAAGTTCCGCGCTCCAATTCTTGTCCATATCGGTGGCGGCGGAAAGCATGCGCGCCCGTTGCCGGTCGAGCCACTCCTTCCACTGTAACCCTTGCGGACGGGCTGCCGTCTCGTACCGGACGGCGACGGCCGTATCTCCGAGACCCATCGCCAGCGCTTGCAGTGTCAACACGCGAAACCGCTTCACGCCATCGTCGGGAATGAGATCGGAGTTTCCGGAGATGTGGCAGAGATATTCGATGATGACGCGCGAATCGAAAATCGCATGGCCATGATCGGTTTCGAGAATGGGAATGCGCCCGAGCGCGCCAAGCCGGGTGAGCTGCGGGTTTTCCTCGGTGGGCTTTGCTCCCGCCTTCACATGCTGGATACGGGAGGCGAGCCCCAGTTCATGCGCCGTTACGAGGCAGCTCCGCACAAAGGGAGAAATCAGGTCGCCATAAATCTTCATTGCTGCTCCTCCGGGAGCGGGACAAACGCCTCGTTCAGCCGCGAAGACGGATCGCGGTCGAAAAAGAATGCCGGCCGCAACACCGCCTCGTGCCAGTAGGTCGGCAGAATGGGGAAGTCCTCGGGTTTCGTCAAATGCCGGAAGCCGAGCGTGTACCACACGACGATGTCCTCTCCCGCCGCGGGTGCGCCGTCCGCGGTGAACTGCGGCAGGCCATCGCCGCCTTTCGACAGGTTCGGGTAGAGACCCCCGGCCCAGAGTTCATCCGGCTTGTAGCGGCTGATCCACAGGGGGTGTGCGGAGAACGCGGCGCGCATTTGCGGCGCATCGTCGGCCGGAAGTATGGAACTCACGGAGTGTCCGGAATCAAGCCAATAGCTTGGATGCTGGCCAAGCGCGTTCATCGCGGATGGATTTTCCAGTCGCAGAACTTCCCCGCCGGCATCGTGACCTTTCGGGACGGCGCCTTCATTGGCGACAGTCTCCGTCTCGATTTTCCAGAGTCCCTTTCGAAGCGCGCTTGATTGCGCGGGGGCCGCCACGATGCGGTCG
This sequence comes from Hyphomicrobiales bacterium, assembly GCA_012032065.1. Classification (GTDB taxonomy): domain Bacteria; phylum Pseudomonadota; class Alphaproteobacteria; order Rhizobiales; family Aestuariivirgaceae; genus Aestuariivirga. Next base: position 3,386 of record JAAURV010000149.1, on the reverse strand, counting down.
CGCCTCAGCGTGTTCGCTTCGCCGTCGATATCGAGATCGAGACGGTAGTTGATGTAGTGATCGTGATAGGGCGCCACCGTGTAGGGCGCGATCAGCGCGCCGTAAGCTGTGTCTTTCTTAGCCGTCGGATCGGCCATGGCCGCGGCCTTGACTGATTTAATTGCATCGAAGCCCGTAGCGCCCACGCGCAGCTTGATGGCGCCCCTTGGCTGGAACACGTAATCGATCACATAGTCGTAATTGCCGAGTGTCGGAATGTGCCTCACGACAAGTTCGATTTCCGGCCGGCGTCCGGCGGATTCTGCGACCCGCTCGAATGCCGCCATGCCGGATCGCCGGTGGCGCGCTCGAAGATACAAAGCGCATTCTTGCGCGTGTAAACCGAACCGTCGTCGCCGGGGAATGTCAAATCGGCATAGAGCGCGCTGACCGGGCAGTCAGCGCCTTCGCGAAGCGAGGATATCAGATAGCCCAGCCCGAACTCGCCCACATCCATGAAGGTGCGGTAGGCCCATTCGGGATTGGGATCCATGTAAGGCACGAACATCTCGGACACATTCATGCGATAGGCGATCAGCCGGTTCCGGCCGTTGTCGTCGAACCGCACCAGCGAAAGAACAAGCCCGGCCCGTTTGTCCGGCCGCAGATGAAACGACCAGTCGAGCCAGCCGATTTCGAGGTTCCCCGAAATGCGAATATTGCCTCCGAGGTCCGCGACGATGTCGACGGCGTTCAGCGGCGGCCGGGGCGGCGGCAGATCGCTGCCATAGCCTCTTGGGGCAGGTGGCAGCGGCACGCTCTCATTGTCGATGACGGCCAGCACTTCACCCGTTTCGCTGTCGACAACGCCCATCAATCCTTCGATCGGCCGCGCCAGCTGCGGATGCAGTTTCTGATTGTTGTCGTAGCAGGGAATCTTGAGGATGCGCCGGCCTTCGTAGCCTTCGCCGGGAAAGTACCCAGCCGAAGCCGGCGTGCAGAAGACGGATGCGCCCTCCGCCGCGTATCCGCGCCGCGCGAGAGCGGCCTTGAAGCGCGGATCGGCGATGAAACGGTCACGCGCTAGGTTCCACTCGCCATCGAGGATCATCGGCTCCGCGCCCGGCACCTTGCGGCTCAAAACGACGTTTCCTGCGTCGAGATCAATGAGGGCTTCATAAGTTTCCCCCGCTTTGCGGAAAATGACGTCCGCCTTGCGGGTCACGGCGCGCCCGGGGTCCAGGCCAGCACGGCCGCCTTCGGCATCTCGAACAGCGCGATCTGCGGAAACAGCGTATTGCCGTCGGCGAGCCCGGCCGCCTTGAGCAATTCAACTGCCCTCGCCACCTCGTCTGGAGACAAAGCCTCCATCGGATGCCTCGAAACGCCGCTCTCCTGCGCATGGGCAAATGAGCCGGAGAGCAGGGCCGAGATGACGCCAATCAGAATCGCTAACCGTCGCATGATCCGCCCATAGCACACCGGGCGAAACGCAAAACGGGGCGCGCAAGCGGCGCTCTCAGTACTTGCGCAGCAGCCCCACCAGCCGGCCCTGAACCTTGACCCGGTCCGGCCCGAAGATGCGGGTTTCGTAAGTGGGGTTCGCCGCTTCGAGCGCAATCGAATCGCCCTTGCGCCGCAGGCGCTTGAGCGTCGCCTCTTCCTCGTCCACGAGCGCCACGACGATATCGCCGTTGTTTGCCGTCTGGCCCTTGCGGATCAGCACCGTATCGCCCTCGAAGATCCCGGCGTTGATCATCGAATCGCCTTTGACCTCGAGCGCGAAATGTTCGCCGGCGCCGAGCATTTCCGGCGGCACGGCGATATTGTTGCTGTGGTCCTGAATGGCCGAAATCGGAACGCCCGCGGCAATGCGGCCCATCAGCGGAACGATCGCCGTGCGCGGACCGCCGTCGTTGGAGGCCGTCATCGGCTTCACCTTGCCGAGATTGCCCTGGATGACATTGGGCGTGAATCCGGGTTTTTTCGGCGCCAGGCTTGGGGAATGCGACTCCGGCAGCTTGATGACTTCAAGCGCCGGGCCCGGTTCGGCATGCGCTTCAGGAACCCGCGCTCCTCAAGCGCGATGATCAGCCGGTGCACGCCCGACTTGGATTGCAGATCGAGCGCCACTTTCATTTCCTCGAAAGAGGGCGGCACGCCTTCCTCCTTGAGCCTCGAATTGATGAAGAGCAGCAGTTCGAGTTGTTTCGCGTCAGCATGTGTGTGTCCTCGTGGGGCAGCGGGGGAATCGGAACATAAGCGCAACCTGGATAGCAGTTCCGGTTTAGTTCGGCAAGTGTTTACTTTTCGTAACTGCCGGCATTAAGAATCCAAAAGGAGAACATCCACTTGGTCGCCCGGTTGGGCCTCAGGCGCATGGGCCGGCCTCACGATCAGACACTGCGCCTCGCGCAAGGTTCTTTGCATCGACGAGTCCTGCTTTGCAAAGGGAGTGGCGCTGCGGCCGCCATCGGGCGCGGCCGAAAGCGTAGCCCGCACATAATCCTCCCGGCCGTCGTTTGCTTTCATGCCGGCGGCCAGCACCGCCTTCATTCCGGAGTTACATTCGGGGAGGCCGAGCATCTTCGAAAGAAGCGGCTTTAGAAAAAGTGTGGCGCAAACGAACGCCGACACGGGATTCCCGGGTAGCCCCAGAAACTGCCGTCCCCGACTTGGTCCCATACATGAAAGGCTTGCCGGGCCGCATGGCGATTTTCCAGAAGTCGATCGCAACCCCCGATAGCTTCAGTGCTTCCTGCACGAAGTCATGATCGCCGGCCGAAGCGCCCCCGGTGCTCACCGCGATTTCGGCCTTCAGCGCCCGCTTCACGGCCGCGCGGGTGGCTTGGAGATCGTCTTCGATGATTCCGAGTGAAAGCGGCTCCCCTCCGCATTGCCGGATGAGTGCCGCAAGTGCCGTGGTGTTCGACGACACGATCTGATCGCCGCGTGGCTTGCCGCCAGGCTCCACCAATTCATCGCCCGTCGCAAACACCGCAACCACGGGCTTGCGGCGGAGGGAAACCGTGGCCGCGTTTGCTGCTGCCGCGAGGCCGAGATCGCGCGCATTGAGGATCGTGCCCGCCGGAACCAGCTCTTGACCCTTCGCGAAATCGAGAGCTGCCGCCCTGATATTCTGACCTGCCTTCGCTCCCTCTCGAATGAGAACCTCCGTACCCTGAAGATCGGCATTCTCCTGAATGACAACCGTGTCCGCGCCGCGAGGCAGTGGTGCGCCAGTGAAGATGCGGCAAGCCTCGCCATTCTTCACCTGTCCATGGAACGCGTGTCCTGCGGCGGACGTTCCGATCATCCGAAGCGAGGTGGGCAGGAAGCCAAGATCGTCTGCGCGCACCGCATATCCGTCCATCGCGGAGGCGGGGAAGGGCGGCTGATCGCGCCGC